>CAZNQN010000076.1:1639-8670 GCA_964574925.1 uncultured Phycisphaeraceae bacterium
CAGGACGAGGGAGGGGATGTACGTTCCCCCGACGGCAGCGGCGATGAAAGACCGATTGGCCGGCGGCTGACGACCGTCGAAGAGAACGAAGCCATGAGCTGGATCGAGAACCGATTCGAGGAAGGGCTGATCGTCACGTCGCTGGACTGGGCGATCAACTGGGCACGGAGCAACAGCATCTGGCCGATGACGTTCGGACTGGCGTGCTGCGCGATCGAGATGATGGCCGTGGGCGCCTCGCGGTTCGACATCGACCGCTTCGGGGCGGGGGCGTTCCGGGCGACGCCGCGGCAGTCGGACCTGATGATCGTGGCGGGGACGGTGACCTACAAGATGGCCAGCCGCCTCAAGCGGCTCTACAACCAGATGCCGGAACCGAAATACGTGATGGCCATGGGGGCGTGCACGGTCGGCGGCGGGCCGTACTTCAAGCACGGCTACCACGTGGTCAAGGGCGTGGACCTGGTCGTGCCGGTGGACATCTACATCCCCGGATGCCCCCCACGTCCGGAAGCGCTGCTGGAAGGCCTGATGCGGTTGCAGGACAAGATCCGCCACCAGACAAGGGCGAAGAACATCCTTGTCAAGGCCAAGGAGGCGGTGGCGAGCTGATCGACGATCGACGAGAAGCAGGCGGGGACTTCCGCCATGACGATCGAGCCGTTGCGCGATGCGCTACACGCGCAGCCGTTCCGCCCGTTCCAATTGCAACTGGGCGACGGCACCACGGTGGACGTTACGCACCCGGAATGTCTGGCGTTTCATCCGAAAAGCGGCCGGATCATCATCGTGGCTCTGCCGGACGGCGGGTTCAAGGCGATCGATCTGATGCTGGTCACGGCGCTTCGCGTGAAAGCGGGGAACAGACGCCGGAAAAAGGGATAGCCGGCCGGATCCGGAGCGAGAAACCGAACGAAATGATCTCACGGCTCCGATGGGCACGATGGGCGACAGCATCCGGGAACTGCTGGAACGCGACCCGTTCCGGCCGTTCCGACTGGTGATGACAAGCGGCAAGCATTACGACGTGGTGGACCCGCGCAGTGCGGTTCTACTCAAATCGGAGATTTTCGTTGCGTTTCCGGACGGGGAGCACTGGTCGATCGTGCCTTTGCTGCACATCAGCGCCATCGAGGAAATCAGCAACGGTCGGCGGAAAAGAACGAGACGGAAGAAGGAATAGCGCGAAGACGGCAATCGAACGCGGGACGGCGGCGGGACGGTTCCCACGTTCGACCGGCAACGGATCGAGAGACCGATGGCACCGGAAGAGATTTGCGAGTTGCTTGGCGAGCGGTTCGGGGAGGCGATCATCGACACCGTGCTGGAAGGCGCCCATCCGTATGCCGAGGTGCGGAAGGACCGCTGGCCGGAGGTGGCGGTCTTTCTGCGCGATGAACCGGCGCTGTCGCTGAACTTTCTGCGCTGCATCACGGCGCTGGACCTGATCGCGGAGGACAAACTGGCCTGCGTGTACGACCTGATGCGGCTGACACCGCACGGCCAGACGCCGGCGACCGGGACGATCGAGTTCGCCGTGCGGGTGACGACGGACCGCGAGGAAGCGGTGATCCCGTCGGTGGCGCGCGTCTGGCCGGCGGCGGAATGGCATGAACGGGAGGCGTTCGATCTGATGGGGATCCGCTTTTCGGGACATCCGGACCTGCGACGGATCCTGTGCCCGGACGACTGGGAGGGGCATCCGCTGCGGAAGGATTACGCGTTCCCGCTGGCGTACCACGGCATCCCGATGACGACGGAGTACGATCTGCCCAACCCGCGGCACTGAGTTGCGGCAGGCGTCATGAGCGCGCGTTTGTCCAAAACGGAAATCGTGAGCCGGGAGGTGCTGGAGCGGCTCGTGGAGGTCCGTTTCCATGAAGCGAAGGTTCTTTGCGAGAAGCGTTTTTTCGCAGGCGCCGTGTATCTGGCCGGCTATGCGGTGGAGTGCGAGCTGAAGGTCGCCATCTGCGTACGTCTGGATCTGGACATGCTTCCCGCGACGTTCCGGAGCCATGATCTTGAATTGTTGCTGCTCCATAGCGGTCTGCAGAACAAGTTGAAAATGCGTGAAGAGGTGGCGGAAAGTTTCAAGAAGATCTGTGGTATGTGGAACGGCAAGATGGATCTGCGCTACGAAGACCCGAACAAGATCGGCGAGAACGATGCCCATCTGTTTCTCGAATGGGTGGGGCATTCGACGAAGGGAGTGCTCCCGTGGTTGCGCGAAATGATCTGAACGAAGCGACGCACGAAATCGAAACGGCGCTGCGGCAGTTACCTGGGGCAGCCGAACATGTGCGCGTCCTGGCGACGAACCTGGGGAAAATCTATGCGTTCGTCGGTAGCGATCTGTTCAGCGACCTGGGTCCGGGGGAACGCCAGGAGAAAGTTTGGACGTACCTCCGGAAAAACGTGGACTCGAAGGCGCTTCAATATCTGGTCCGTGTGGAACCCATGAATCCCGAGGAGTTTGCGGATTTCATGCGGGATACCGAACGACGGGTTCTTTTCTCCCACTGGGATCTTGATGCGGAGGGAAACGAGTGACGCCCAAGCTGACGGATGTCGTGCTCGAAGGCCAGCCCGACGTGCTGCTCGAGGTCGATCGGGTCGAACAGGGCGACCTCCAGACGGAGGAGATGCTCGTCAACATGGGTCCGCAGCATCCCTCCACCCACGGCGTGCTGCGGGTGGTGCTGCGGACGGACGGGGAGATGGTGCTCGAGGCCGTCCCCCACATCGGATACCTGCACCGCTGCGCGGAAAAAATCGGCGAGAACCTCCAGCCGTACCAGTTCATCCCCTATACGGACCGCATGGACTACCTGGCGGGGATGAACAACAACCAGGCGTACGCCTTGGCGGTGGAACGTCTGGCGGGGATCGAGGTGCCGCCGCGGGCGCAGGCGATCCGGGTGATCTTCGCCGAGCTCAACCGCATCGCCTCCCACCTGGTGGCGCTGGGAACGTACGGGCTGGACATGGGCGCCTTCACCCCGTTCCTCTACTGCTTCCGCGAGCGGGAGATGATCCTGGACCTGTTCGAGGCGGCGTGCGGGGCGCGGCTGACGTACAGCTACCTCACCATCGGCGGCGCCCACGACGACCTGCCCGACGGATGGGTGGACCGCTGCGCGGAGTTCCTGGACTACTTCGAGCCGAAGATCGACGACTACAACAACCTGCTGAGCTTCAACCATATTTTCGTGAAGCGAACGGCCGGGGTGGGCGTGATTTCGGCCGAGGACGCGGTGGCGTTCGGCCTGACGGGTCCGGTGCTGCGCGGCAGCGGCGTCCGGTGGGACCTGCGCAAGGTGTTGCCCTACGACGGATATGAGCAGTACGAGTTCGATATACCGATCGGCCGGCCGGGCGGCGTGGACGAGATCCCCGACGGCGTGGTGGTGGGCGACTGCTGGAGCCGCTACTACGTCCGCGTGCTGGAGATGGTCCAGTCGGTGCGGATCATCCGCCAGGCGCTGGACCGCCTTCCGGAAGGCGACCACATCGCCCCCAAGGTCAAGGGCGTCAAGCTGCCGGAGGGGGAGGTCTACGTGGAGGTGGAGAATCCCCGCGGGCAGCTCGGCTTCTACGTCCGCGGGGACGGATCGGCGATTCCGTATCGGGTCAAGGCGCGGGGCCCGAGCTTCTGCAACCTCTCGATCACCTCGCACGTCTGCCGGGACGTGCTGCTGGCCGACGTGCCGGCGATCATCGGCAGCATCGACATCGTGATGGGCGAGGTCGATCGGTAAAAGACGCGGCGGGCGGCTTGTCTCGGTGCCGGGGCGTCCGTAGGATGGCGGCTTCACTGTCCGGTGCGGACGGGCCCCGGGCAAGGGTGGGAGCGGTGCGGTGACGCAGTTTACGGTTCCCTGGCCACAGAAACGACAGATTCCGCTCGGATGGTTCGGGCGGATGGTCGCCGGCTGCGCGAAGGCGGTCGCGGCCGTCGCCGGCCCCATTCTCAAGCGGTTTCCGGGCACCATTCTGCTTTCGGCCGTGATCGTCTGCGGGCTGCTCGTGTGGTTTCACGCCCTGGTGTTCTCCTATGTGGACACACACATCGTGCGCGGGTCGGCCGTCCCGCCCGGATACGTGCAGAAACCGGCGGCGCTGTTTTCTCCCTCTACATGGGGCCTGCCCCCCTCGGTGATCGCGGCGCGGCTGGAGGAGGCAGGCGGCTGGGCCGCCTCGGCCTCCGGCGTGCTGCGGTATCTGCTCTGGCCGGTGCAGTTCGGCATCGTGCGCGATCTGATCGGGCTGGGGGCGTTGTTCGGCCTGTTCAACCTGATCCCGGTCTACTTCATCTGGTGGGAGCGGAAGGTCGCGGGGCGGATCCAGTCGCGTCTGGGACCGATGCGGGTCGGCGGGTGGCACGGCTGGGCGCAGTCGTTCGCCGACGGCATCAAGCTGCTGCTCAAGGAAGACCTGGTGCCCAAGGACGCGGACGCGGTGCTGTTTCGGGCGGCGCCCTATTTCGCGATCATCCCGGCCGCTTTGGCCTTTCTCGCGCTGCCGTTCGGACTGCGATATGCCTTCCGGGAACTGGACGTGGCGCTGGTCTTCATCCTGGGAGCACTGGGGATCGAGGTCGTCGGCGTGATCCTGGGAGGCTGGGCATCCAACAACAAGTGGAGCGTCTACGGGGCGATGCGGGAGGCCTGCCAGATGGTCTCCTACGAGATCCCGATGGGCATGGCGCTGCTGGTGCCGGTGGTGTGCGTCGGTTCGCTCAGTCTGCGGGAGATCGGCGAGGCGCAGGCGGGCGGGTGGTTCTCGTGGCTGGCGTTTCAGAACCCGTTTGCCTTCGCGGCGTTCGTGGCGTATTTCATCGCCTCGCTGGCGAGCTGCAAGCGGGCCCCCTTCGACCTGCCGGAAGCGGAAAGCGAACTGGTCGCCGGTTTTCATACCGAGTATTCGGGGTTTCGCTGGTCGCTGTTTTTCTTCGCGGAATACGCGGCCATGTTCGTGGTCTCCGCCCTGGCGTCCATCCTGTTTCTGGGCGGGTGGCACTCGCCGTTTCCGGCTTCGTGGGGGGCGTCGCTGGGCGAGGGGCTTCTCGGGCAGGGCCTGCGGGGACTGCTGGTGAGCGGGCCGGTGTGGCTGATGCTCAAGGCCGTCTTCTTCGTCTACGTCCAGATCTGGATCCGCTGGACGCTGCCGCGGATCCGCATCGACCAGGTCCTCTACGCCTGCGTGCAGGTGCTGTTGCCGCTGACGATGCTGCTCCTGCTGGGGGCCGTGCTCTGGGTGTGGGCGTCGAGCGGCGGCGGGGCGGGATGGAAGGCGTTCGAACGGGTGATCAACGTGATGCTCGGAATCGTGGGGCTGGTGTTCGCCCTGATGTTCCCGGCCATTGCCGTATACGGCTTCTATCATCGACGACGCCTGGTGGGCGCTCTGGCGCGGGACGCCCTGCCGGGTTCGTAGGTGGAAAGACGAATGAACGATCGACACGACCCGCAAATCGACCTCCACGGTGCACCCGCGGCGCACACGAAACGCAACGAAGCGTTCTGCGCAAACGGAGGATGCGATTCGTCGTTCGATGACGGGCAGGGTGCACGCAGGATCGCGCGGGCTGAAGCCCGCGGCCCGGGAGCGAACAACGAAAACGAACACACTCGTGTCGAAAGCTCGTCGCCGTCACCGCGTTGTCGGCCTCCTCGTGCTCGCCTGAATCGTCGTGTCGCCGGTTTGATGGTGGCGGTCCTGGGCGGTGTGGGGTGGATCACGCCGTCGGCGCAGGCGCAGTCGGCTCCGGCGGCGGACACGCCGGCGGTGCAGGCGGCGGGGATGGAGGTCGTGCCGCCGGGCCATCCGCTGGAAACGGTGCTGTTCTACGCGGTGGCGGGCATGGCGGTCGTCTCCGCGGTGGGCGTGTGCGTCGCGCGGAACATCGTGCGGATGGCGACGTGGCTGTTCCTGTCGCTGGGGGCGGTGTCGCTGATCTATTTTCTGCTGGGGGCGAACTTCCTGGGGGCGATCCAGTTGATCGTCTATGCGGGCGGCACGCTGATCCTGCTGATCTTCGGCGTGATGCTCACCAGCAAATCGCCGTGGGTGCGGTTCGACGCCAGCAAGAGCGAGGTGCTTGCGGCGGGGCTGGTGTGTGCGGCCTTGCTTATCGTGCTGGGCACCGTCCTGGAGCGGGTGCCCTGGTCGCCGCCGGAAACGCCCGTCCCGGCGGCGGGGGTGGCGGATCTGGGACGGGCGCTGGTCTCGACCTACGTGGTGCCGTTCGAAATGGCGGGCGTGTTGCTGATGATCGTCATGGTGGGCGCCGCCCACCTGGCGCGACAGGAACCGAAAGGAAAGCCACGCGGATGACCCCGATCGGATTGACGCACTACCTGCTGGTGGCGGCGGTGTTGCTGTGCACCGGTCTGTTCACCATCATGACCAAGCGGAACGCCATCGGCATCCTGATCGGCGTAGAACTGGTGCTCAACAGCGCCAGCGTCAACCTGGTGGCGTTCAACCGATACCTCTGGCCGGAGCGCGTGGACGGGCAGATCACGGCCATCTTCGTCATCGTGCTGGCGGCGGCGGAGGCGGCCATCGCCGTCGGCATCTGTATCAATCTCTACAAGAACCTGACCACGGTGGACGTCGACGCCGCGGACAACCTGCAAGGATGAACACGGCGACCGGAACCAGAAACGGAACGGATGCTATGCCCTCCGCCGCGAAGAAAGGCGGCGGCTCGGTCGTCTGCGTCGCGCTCCGCCGTTTGCGCCCGTCCCTTGCTCGATTCGTGCTGCTGGCGGCGACGCCGGGCATTGCGGGGGCGGTGACCGCGTGCGCAGGCGGGGTGGCACGGCATCCGGCCCTTTTCAGTACGCTGTGGGCGGGAACGGCGGCGGAATACCGGGCGTCAACCGAGCAGACCTACCGATCGGCTCGCCAGGCCCTGGACGCCGCGCTCTCCGATCCGACGTGGACAGCGTGCGTGGAACAGGAGGGCGACGCCGCGTCGCGGCCGCCGGCGGTCATCCTGGACGTCGACGAAACGGTGCTCGACA
>CAZNQN010000077.1:0-8642 GCA_964574925.1 uncultured Phycisphaeraceae bacterium
CTGTTCGGAATACGCCCTTTTTCGATTACGCCGGGTTTTCCTTGAGCCAGGCGAGGATGCGGCGCACGGAACCGCGGGCGAGCGCGATGCAGGTGTCGGCACCGCCGTAGTAGAGGTTGATCGTATCGCCGTCGGGTCCGATGGTGGCGCCGCAGGGGAAGACGACGTTGGCGATGTCGCCCTCCCGTTCGTAGGGTCGCTCCGGGCCGAAGATCCACGTGTCGCCGCGGCGGATGCACTTGCGCGGGTCGTCGAGGTCGAACAGGGCCGCCCCCAGGCGGTAGATCGGTCCGCAGGGCGTGCTGCGGACGCCGTGATAGATCAGCAGCCAGCCCTCCTCGGTCTCGATGGGGGGCGGGGAGAGGCCGATCTTGGTGGCGTCCCACCAGGCGCCCTCGCGGGCCATCAGGATCATCGTGTGGTTGCCCCAGTGGCGCAGGTCGGGCGAGTAGGAGAGCCAGATGTGGGTGCCGAGGGGGGTGACGGGTCGGTGGATCATGGCCCAGCGTCCGTCGATCCGCCGGGGAAAGAGGGCGGAGTCCTTGTCGTCGGGCGGCAGGATGTCGCCGTAGCGCTCGAAGGTGCGGAAGTCCTCGGTGAGCGCCAGGGAGATGCCGGGCCCGCCGCGCGAGTAGGCCGTATACGTTACGCCGTATTTTTCCAGCTCCGGCAGGTAGACGATGCGCGGATCCTCGATGCCCCAGGTCTCCTCCGGGTAGTGTTCCGGATCGGGGGCGAGGGTCGGCTGGGGGTCGATGCACCAGGCGTCGACGCCGTTGCGGGAACGGGCCACCGTCAGATGCGAAATCCCCCGCCGGTCCTCGACCCGGCACAGCAGGAGCGTGGTGCCGTCGGGCAGCACGGTGGCGCCGGGGTTGAAGACCGTGTTGCAGGGGTAAGGCCAGTCGGCGGCGGTCAGAATCGGGTTCCCGGGATGACGGACGAAGAGCTCCTCATGATGGTTGTTTCGATAGTTCTCCGATCCGTTCGACACGGCTTTCACCTCGTTTGAGCACGATGGCCTTGTCCGCCAATCTCATATCGGCCAGAGAGAGCAAATACGACAGCGTGGCCCGGGCGCCCTGGTTGGCGTTCATGCCGTCGGGATGCAGGCCGTCGTGGCACCCGCCGGTGCGGGGGTCGTAGAGGGGAACGCGGTGGTCGTTGCGACCGAGAAACCATTCGAAGGTGGCCTCGGCCTCACGATACCACCGTTGCTCGCCTGTGAGTTCATAGGCGGCGAGGCAGGCGGCGACGGCGGCGCAGGCCTCGTGCGGATGCTGATCGAAACGGGCCCGCTCCTTCCCGCGGGCGTAGAACCCGTTGGATCCGACGGGGACGAAATCGCCGCCGTCGGGTCGGTGGACGCGACAGAGCCATTCCAGGGCCGCCAGCCCCGTCGTGACGAGATCTTCGTCCGATAGCCCCTGTCCCGCGACGATCAGGGCATGCGGAGCGCGGGCGTTCCACCGGGTGAGCGTCTCGTCGAACCATCGCCATTCGTCGTCGGCGGCGCGTCGGTAGCGGCGGAGGAGCTCGGCCGCCAGGCGGTGCCGCATGTCGCGGGCGGTCACGTCGCCGGAAAACCAGCTTAGGTAATCGTGCAGACCGAGCAGCGTCAGGGCACATCCGGACAGGGAGGAGAACCCGGCGGCGGCGCGCAACGCCTGCTCGAACAGCTTGCCGGCCATGTCCCGCAAAGCGGCGTGGGGAGAGCGGGCGACGGTGGCCGCCAGCGCCCACAGCGCGCATCCGTGGCTTTCCTCCGAACCGGTCGTCTTGCCCCAGACGGTCTCGCCGTGGCGCAGCTCGTCGCGGAACCGCCCGCTCTTGCCGTCGAAGGCATAGAGAAGGAAGCCCAGGTAGCGGGTGGCGAGATCCTCGGTCTCGTCCTCCTCCAGCTCGCCCAGTTCGTGGATCCGCATGGTCAGCAGGAGGGCGAGGGCGTTGTCCATGACGGTGTATCCGTGCGAATACCGGGGCACGGTGTAGAAGGCGTGTTGAAGGACGCCGACGTCGTCGGTGAGCCGCCGCAGGTGCCGCAGACGCAGCGACGGCAGCTCCCCCCGCGGACGCTGCGGCTCGGGGCGATGAACCAGGAAGCGACGCGGGCGGCGGGTGCGCTCCTTCAAGACGCGGTTGAAGGCATCCTTGTACATGTGGCCGACGTTGGTCCAGGTCATGTGACGCCCGTAGGTGTACGCCCGCTTCCGCATGCCGTGGAAGAAAGCCTGATCGGTCAGCAGCTTGATCACGGCATCGGCGATCGGTTCGTGCTCACCGAAGGGAACGAGAATGCCGCGGTCGTCGGCGAGCACCTCCCTGGCATACCAGTAGGGCGTGGAGATGGCGGCCTTGCCGGCGCCGATCGCCCAGGAGAGCGTACCGGAGGAAACCTGATCGACGCTCAAATAGGGCGTGATGAAGATGTCGGCCGCCCCCAGAAACGCCACCAGTTCCTCGTCGTCCACGAATCGATTGTGGAAGACGACGTTGTCGGTGACGTCGAGTTCCCGCGCAAGCCGATGCAGGCGAAGGCGATAGGCCTCGCCCTCCCGGCGGATCCAGTAAGGATGGGTCGCGCCGACGATCAGGTAGACGACGTCGGGCACGGCCTGTTTGATCTTCGGCAGCGCCTGGATGACGTATTCCAGCCCCTTGTGCGGGGCGAGCAGGCCGAAGGTCAGCAAGACGGGACGTCCGGCGACGTCGAACTGATCCTTGTAGTAGTTCGGATCGACGAAAGGGAAGTCCGGGATGCCGTGGGGGATCAGATCGACCTTCTCTTTGGGCACGTCGTAGACTTCGTGGAGAAAGGTGCGGGCGTGCTCGCCGATCACGACGATGCGGTCCGACAAGGCGGCGACTTCCTGAAGGACGCGCTTCTCGTCCTCGTCCGGCTCGCGGCGGACGGTGTGGAAGGTGCTGACGACCGGCGTGCGCAAGGCCTGGAGAAACGCCAGAACGTGGCTGCCCCAGTTGCCGCCGAAGATGCCGTATTCGTGCTGGAGGCTGACCACGTCCACGCGGTTGATGTTGAGGTACTCGGCCGCCCGGCGATAGGTGGACAGGTCCGGTTCGAAGATGGTGAACCGCACGGGGTCGGCGTATTCATACCCTTCCGCCCGATCGTTCATGGGGATGACGATGGGCTCGACGCCGGCGTTTCGAACGGCCTGACACAGATCGTTGGTGAAGGTGGCGATGCCGCACTTGCGCGGCGGAAAGGTGCCCACGAATGCCACTCGACCGGCACCGGATGAGACGTCCATTGCGGGATCCTCCTTGCTTTTCTTTCCACTCCGGCGCGCCATGAGCCAGCGAGCCCTGTATCCGTAGGGGAAAAGGCGCCGCTTGTAAAGTTACGGAAACCCAATTCCTGCAAATCTGAACATCCTTCAGTACCAACCGGTTCTCCTCGGAGTTCGTACTCGTAAGAGTTCGTCCCTTGTTTGCGTCTGTCCTGGCCTTCAAGGCACGGGCCAATGCGTCCAGGTCCTTTGACTGGACGCGCGTCCGGGGAGGCTGCGATGGTCGTGGGCGTCCTCCAGACCGCCCGTCCGTGAGAAAAGACGCTTTGGAAAGAAGGGGGCGTTTCCCGGGACGCATAGCGAGGATCCAGGCGCCGGATGCTCGGGGAAAAGAGGCGGCAGGGGTTCGGATACGAGACTTTCCGGATTGAGCAACGTATAATGAGGGTGACGCTGGAGGATCGGTTGTGGCGCGCGGCCTTCCGCCCTCCCTCATGCGAACCATCCGAGGAACCCGACGAATGACCCAGGAGGAAATCATTACGGCCGTCCGGGAAAGCGCCTGTTTCCGGGACGAGTCCGCCTATCTGGCGCAACAGGGATTCGAGGTGGCGGACCGCCCCCGTCTCTTCAAACGTCTGGAGAACGAGAAGGTTCGCTTGATCTTCCCGACGCGGGTGGAGCGGATCGAGGAGGGGGTGGCCGTGGCGCTGGTGTGTCTGTTCGACGAGGCGGCGGGGCGGAACGTGTACGCCCATGCGATCTTCGCCGGGCCGACGGTCAACGCCTCGCTGCGCAACCTGTTCGTGCCGGCGAAGCAGTCCAAGCCCCAACCGGGGATCGAGGGGAACAAGGCCATCCTGAAGTTCGTGGCGTGGAAACAGGCGGCATGGACGAAGTTCCTCAACGACGAACTGGAGATGGGCACGGATCGCGCATCGGCGATCTGGATCGAGAATTTCTGGAAGGCCCTGGACCGGATGTATGGGGGCGGCAACCTCCTCGAACCCGGTTCGGGGGAGGTTTCCTGACCTGATAAGGTGCGGTGCGTTCCTGAGGAACGGCGCGGTCTTTTTCTTGCAGGAACGCCGTTGCTGAAACCGACCTGTTCACTGTGAGGTAGGCGAGGGGCAGCGGGTGTGCGCCTGTGTTTCGCGGGTGCTGTTTCCCCGTCCGCCCCGTGCGGACCGGGTGCGGCGCGACCCGTCCGGAGGGGAAGGGGTGAAGTCTTTGAACCTGCGTCGATGGGACGAAGCGATGGCGGATGACCGCCTCGACGACGAACGGGCGAGAGTCGCGGGAACGGATGGGAAGAGAAGTGCCGGCGGGCTGTGGTGGAACCGCTTCGCCCGCCGGGCGGTGTCTACCGCGGCTGTGATGGTCCTTGCCGCGGGCTGCGCGCCGCGCTCGTACGTGGAGGGGGTCTCGTGGACGCTGCGGAGGTCGGGGGCGGCCAGCGCGTCGCTGCGCGGGGTGCGCGGGTATCCGTGCCTGCGACTGGACAGCTTTCTGCTCGACCGTTTGAACCATCTCCGCCACGGGGCCAAGACGCACGATCCGGAAAAGCAGGCGGAGTGGCTTCCCCAGGAGCTGCCCTACGCGCTGACCCGGTATTCGGCCGAAAGAGGCGATTCGGTCCTCTCGCCGCCGGACGACCCCCACTTGCGGCGGGAGGCGTTCCGGGAAAGCCTGCGGCAGACGCTGACGGCTGCCAACCGGCTGGCCACCGCCGCCTACGACAACGAGTTCGACCGCCTGACGCCGAACGAGCTTCGCGGTCTGTGGCGGCGATACTTTCCGCACGAGGCCGAGCCACCCCACCTCCGGGAAGTCTTGCGGGCGCGGTTCCGGCGGGTGTGCTCCCGACAATACGATCGCCTGATGCAACAGGTGGAACGGGCGTCGTCGGTGGATGCCCTGGCCCGTATCGCCCGCGAGATCGTGGACGCGGTCGAGAAATCCCCCAAGGACCATCACGGACGGGGACCGATTCTCGCTCTCGTGGCCCGCTCGATCGACGTTCCGGACGGGCCGCTCGATCACGGCGGTCCGCTGGTGGACCTGTATGTTCCGGACGAGGTGCTGACGTGCGCCGCGCACGTTGAACGGGCGACGGAGGGCGGTCGGGAGGATGAACTACTTCTCGCCTACGCGCCCGTCATCGTGCAGGAGCGACTCCCTTCGAGCGATTATCCGCCGGATACGGACCGGATCGGCACGGTGCGGCTGGAGGGTCGGGTCGACCATTCCAAGGTTCGGATCGACACGGCGGTTCCCAGTGTCTATGCCTACTGGCGGTATGCGTGGATCCACGGCCGACGGCACCTTCAGCTCACGTATACCTACTGGTTCCCGCGGCACCCGAAGCTCAAGCGGTTCGATCCGGAGGCGGGACGGATCGAGGGGGCGGTGCTGCGGATCACGCTGGACGAGGCGGATCGACCGGCGCTGTTCGAAACGCTGCTCGCCTGCGGCTGCTACCACCGCTGCTACCCGTCGCAGGCGTTGGAGGAGGAGGCCTGCCGGGCGTTCGGCGGGCCGGAACCGGGAAAGCGCTTCTGCGTGGAGCGGCACCGTCCGGAGAAGCTGGTCGACTGGATCGTGCCGGAGACGGTGGCAGTTCCGCGGGGGGAGCAGGCCCGTCCGCTGCTGTTCAGCCGGGCGGGCTATCACGGTCCGGCGGGCATAAGCTTCCGCTTAGAAGAGTTGGAATCGCGTACGATCCGGGAACAATCGAGGTATACGATTCGATGCTACGAGGAACTGGAACATCTCCCCGTGGAAGGGGGATACGGCAGCATGTTCGATTCGCGGGGCCTGGTGCGGGGCGCGAACCGTCTGGAAGGCTCCCTGCTGGGAGGGACCGGGATGTTGCGGGCCGGTCATCCCCGCGCCCGCGAGACGCAACTGCTGCACTGGGATCAGTACGACTTCGACGATCCGCACGTGCTGGAGAGAAGCCTGCGGCTGCCCCCACCCGCCGACGGCGGCGCCCTGGTGCGCGGGGCGGGGTCTCGACCTTGAACCGCCGCTTCGCTTTCCTGCCGCGCACCGCCTCGTTTGGTCCGGGGATCGTGTTCGCCGCAGCGGCGATGCTCGCCGGATGCGCCGGTCCGCAATCGCTGTCGATGGCCATCCATCCGCTGGACGAGGAGGCGTACACGGCGCACCTCAACGCGGCCAACGGGGACGCGAAACGGGGGTTCGCCGCGTGGATGGCGGAGGAACGGGGCACGACGGCGGAGCGGGTGCTGGAAAACGACGCCCGCCTCAGCACGACCCGCAATCCCTTCGACGCCTACCGGGATCCGCGCGCCGTCAGTCGGGGGGCGGTCCTCTACAAGATCCACTGCGCCCGCTGTCACGGGGAGGACGCCGCCGGGAACGGACCGGCGACGCTGCCCGATCATCCGGCCACCAGCTTCAAGACGTTCGGCAAGCGTTTCGCGGCCACGCTGCACCGGGGCGCTCCGCGGAAGTGGTTCCGCGTGATCCGCGACGGGAGCGGGGAGATGGTGAATTATCCCGACGGGCGGTCGCGGGCGATGCCCGCCTTCGGCGACAAGCTCACCCGCGAGCAGATCTGGCTGCTGATCACCTATCTGCAAAGCCTGGACATCCACGCGCCGAAGCGGGGGATGAAGAGCACGGAGGAAGGATAGAGCGTTCGTGTCCACGCTGCCGACGAGACTGTTTCTGACGGGAGCCACCGGGTTCCTGGGGCACTATGCGCTGGCAACGTTTCTGCGACGGGGGAACGTGCGGTGCACGGCGATGGTTCGTCCTCCGCTGGAGGCGAACGCCCGGCGTCTGGCGCGGTTGCTTGCGGAGCTGGATGTGTCCGCCGGCGAGGCCATCCGGCAGGGGCGATTGAAGCTCGTCGAGGGGAACCTGCCGGACGATCCGCCCGCGGATGTGTTGCGGAATACGGACGTGGTCGTGCACGCGGCGGGCAGCACGCGGTTCGACGCCGACGCGAGCGGTGAACCGGCGCGTACGAACGTGGCGGGGACGTCCGCGCTGCTCGACGCCTGCCGACATGGAGGCGTGCGCCGCTTCGTGCTGGTGAGTACGATCTACGTTTGCGGAACACGAACGGGAGACATCCCCGAAGCGCCTCTGCCCGAACCGCCCGCATTCCACAATGATTACGAACGGTCCAAGTGGACGGCGGAGCAGTTGGTGCGAGGGTGGGCGTCGGAGGGAGGAACGGCCACCATCGTGCGGCCGGCCATTTTGATCGGGGACCGCACGCGCGGGCGCTCGACGCGTTTCAACGGGATCTACGTGATCGCGCGGGCGGCGGAGATCCTGCGGCGGGCGGCCGACGGGGATCCACGGACCGATCGGCACCGGATTCCGCTTCGTCTGCCGGGGCGGGGGGAGGCGACGTGCCAGATGGTCCCGGTGGACTGGGCGGCGGAGCGGCTCGCCGAGATCGCCACGAACCCCAAGGCCCGGGGGCTGGTCCATCACCTGACCAATCCGGATCCGCCGACCCACGCGGACGTCAAGGCGTGGCTCGAATCGTACTTCGACATCGGCGGGGGGCGGTTCGTGGAGGGTTCCTGGCCGCTGAAGGATCCCAACCCGTTCGAGGAGGCGTTCTACTCGCTGGGGCAGGTGGTACGGGACTATTTCCGCAGCGGGCTGACGTTCGCCGATCGCTTTCACGAAAGCGGTCCGCGGAGGGGACTGGTGGATCGGGCATCGTTCTTCCGGTGCCTGCACTATGCCCAGGCGCACAACTGGGGACGATCCCCCGTCGAGCAGCCCGTGCCTTCCTCGCATCGCTGGGTCGATCCGGAGTGGTATTTCGAGGATTTCCTCCCGCGAACAATCCCCACCTCGAGTGTGGCGCGTACGCACGGGTTGACGACCACGGTGCGCTTCCACATCCGCCCGCCCGATCACGTGTGGGTCTGCCGGTTCCGGGCGGGGAAACTGTTGAGCGTGCATCCGGCCAACGGAGAGGGCGAATCGGAGTTCGGGTATCGCGTGACGGGGGACGCGTTTTCCCGTATCGTGACGGGGCAGGAGCCGGTGCAGGCGGCGTTCTTCCGGGGGGAGGCGCAGATCGACGGCAACGTGGAGCGGGCCCTGCAAATGGTGCCCATCATGACGCAGTTTTTGCACGAACATCCGGTCCGGCATGCGCCCACCGCTTGAATCCGCGGCACGGATCCTCGAAGAGCGGGTCGTCGTTCCGCACGGCGACCGGCGTCTTTCCGCAACGCTCGCCTATCCGGACCGAGGGGAACCCTGCTTGACCGCTCTGATCGCCGGTCCGCATCCGCTACTCGGCGGGAATGCGGGCAACAACGTGGTGGAGGCGGTGCGGCGGGGACTGGCGGAGGCGGGGGCGATGGCGCTGACGTTCGATTACGGCGG
>CAZNQN010000078.1:0-8535 GCA_964574925.1 uncultured Phycisphaeraceae bacterium
CCCCAGCACTCCCCCGGCGAAATCGCCATCGAGACCGGCCCGAAAAAGAGCGGACCGCCGGGATACCCGAATCGCACATCGAGCAGAGCAAGCGTGTTCGACGAACCCGAGCCGCGGGCGTCCGATGATCCTGAGCCGCGGGCTTCAGCCCGCGCGAACCCTCCGGGCGCAAGGTTCTCCGCCGATTGCGGCTCCTCGGGGAGTCCGGGAGTTTTCGCATCCTCAGGGTCCACCGAAGACCTCCGGGTGCAGCAGGCGGGCGATTCGTTCCACGATCTCCGGATACTCCAAGGAAGGAATCAGCGCGCGCGCATCGGTCAGCACATAGATGCGGCCCGTCGCAACGGCCGGCATGGAACCGAGCGAGCGCCATTGCTTCCGCACGCGACGAAGGAGTTGCGGATCGTTGCCGGCCTCGGGCATCAGCTCGAGGATCACCTCCGGCTGGCGGGCGAGAATACTCTCCGGGCTGACCTGCGGATAGCGGACGTCGAGTTGCTCGAAGACGTTCCGGCCGCCGGCGATTTCGATCGTTTCGTGGAGGAAGGTTCCCGGCGCGGCGACGAGCAGGTCGGCCAGCCGGTCCGGTCGGCGGGCGAGCGTCACCACCACGCGCGGTCTGGGTCGGCCGGCGACGCGACGGCGAATGCGCTCCAGTCGCTCCCGAAAACGGACGATCAGTCGCTCCGCTTCGTCCGTCCGATGGAGCAACCGCCCCAGGTCGCGGACGGTGGTTTCGAGATCGGCAAATGAATCGGTCCGGTCGTGGTAGAGCGTAATCCCCCGCGCGCGGGCGAGGGATTCAATGGATTCGTTGTGTCCGCGGAGAACGATCAGGTCCGGCGTCAGGGCGGCGATGCGTTCCAGGTTGGGGTCGACCAGGCCGCCGACCCGCAGGCGGTCGCCGAGGCGCGGATGCACACAGAACCGGTCCACACCGACGATGCGGTCGCAAGCGCCGAGTCGGCAGATGAGGTCGGCGGTGCTCGGCCCGATCGTCACGATACGGGCGGGGGCGGCATCCGGGGATGCGTCTTCACCGACGCCGAATCCGGCGAAGGCGCAGACGCTCCACAGAACCGGAATCATACGAATCGCGCTCATGGCCGGTCATGGTAGACCCCCGGCCCGGGGGAGCCAACATGCCGGCGGGCTTCTCCGCCCGTTCCCCCGCCTTGCATAGGGCATGGGCGGTCCGTAGGCTGGCTTCGCAAGGGGAATGCAGCCGGAACGAATCCGAAGATCGTTTCGGAACCTCTTTCCGCGGCGCGAAGGCGTCTCGTAGGACTTCGAACGGAGGTACATCGGGATGGCGGAGGTTCAACCGTTTGCGGCGATCCGGTATGAGTTTGCCCGCCTGGGCCGGGATCTGTCCGACGTGCTGGCGCCGCCCTACGACGTGCTGGATCAGGCGGACAAGGACGCGCTGCTGTCGCGGAGCGAGCGCAACATCGTGGCGGTGGATCTGCCGCACATTCCGCCGAAGTCGGCCGGCCCGCAGACCGCTTATGCCCAAGCCGCGGAGACGCTCGCCCGCTGGCTGGAAGACGGCACGCTGATCCGCGAATCGCAACCCGCCCTGTACGTCTATCACCAGGTCTTTCAGCACCAAGGAACGACACACACGCGACGGATGCTGATCGCCCGCGTCCTCCTGCAACCCTTCTCCGACGGAGTGATCCTGCCGCACGAAAAGACGTTCGGCGGTCCGAAGGAAGACCGCCTGGCGCTGATGAAGGCGACGCGGTGCCAGCTTTCGCCCATCTTCGGGCTGTATACCGATCCGCAGCAGGCCGTCGCGGGCATGATCGAGCGGTTCACATCCGGCGCCCCGACGGCGAGGGGCGCCCTGGACGGCGTGGAGAACCGCGTGTGGATCGTCACCGATGCGGAAACGATTTCGGCCGTCTCGGCCGCGTTCGCCGAGAAACGCATTTACATCGCCGACGGTCATCATCGTTACGGCACGGCCCTGATGTACCGGGATTTCCTCGCGGAGCGGGAGGGGGGAGCATTGCCGGAGAACCACCCGGCTCGATTCGTGATGTTCGTGCTGGCAAACATGGAGGATCCGGGCTGCCTGATCCTGCCCTATCATAGGGCCCTGTCGGGAATCGGAGCGGCCGAACTGCTCGATGCCTGGAAGGAAGGCGTCGAACCCGCGTCCGAGGGGGCGGACCTGGTGATCGTGGACGGGGCGACGGGGGCGGAAAGGCCGGTGCGGTTCGCCCGGCGAGAGGTGCTCAGGCGACTGGAACCGGAGCAGGTCGAGCCGTGGTACGAACTCGACTATGCCTACCTGCACCGGTATTTGATCGACGAGCTGCTCGGCGATCGGGTCGGCGAATCGGCGGGGTCGTCGCCGGTGAAGGTGCATTATGTCAAGTCGGAGGAGGCGGCCCGGAGGATGGCGCGGGAGACGGCCGGTGCGGCGTTGCTGATGAAGGCGACGCCGATGGCCCATCTGCGGGCGGTCTCCGAGGCGGGCGGACTGATGCCGCAGAAGAGCACCTACTTCTACCCCAAGCTGGCGACGGGGGTGACGCTCTATCCGCTGGCCTGAAGCACCTGCCGGAATCGCGGACCGACATCTCCCCCGTCGGATGTCGTCGGAGGAGGTTGGCATCGCGCGGGCTTCAAGCCCGCGGCTCGGAATCGGTGCACGAGGCATCGCGTGGGCAAGAACCGGCGCCCGAAACAAGGAAGAGAAGCGCCGAAGCGCCTTCGCGCCCGCAGGACGGCGGGGATTACGATGCCGGCGTTGCGGAGGAGACGCCGGACGCAAGCCGCTCGTTGATCAGCGCGACGCATCGCTCCACGTCCCGGCGGGATCGGAAGACGCCGGTGAGTGTGCGGACGGCTTTGGCCTGTTTGTGAAAGACGCCCAGGCCGA
Organism: uncultured Phycisphaeraceae bacterium; assembly: GCA_964574925.1. Lineage (GTDB taxonomy): Bacteria > Planctomycetota > Phycisphaerae > UBA1845 > UBA1845 > CAZNQN01. The sequence goes on from CAZNQN010000078.1 coordinate 2,894, forward strand.
GCGGGTACGGAACGGCCGCCACCCGCGAGATGTCCTCCCAGGGAATCTTCTCCAGGGATCCCGCGTCACGGCGATAATACAGCCCGTCCGGCAGGAGGGCGATCACGACGCCTTTCTTGTAGACGCCCCACAGGCGCCAGGCCACATAGACCAGCGAACCGACGTAGACGACGAACATGATGACGACGAGGACGCGGACGAGCGGCGGGAAGCCGGGGAACTTCCGCGGGAGTATCGCCATCCAGTACGCGCTGGCGAGATAGCCGAGCAGTCCGGCGTAGACGCCCACACCCGGTTTGCGCCGCCAGCAGGCGGACCGCTCATCATAGACCAGTCCGCACTCCGGACAGGCATGGTTTGCCGGCAATCCGCGGAGGGAATAATTGCATCGGGGGCACTGATTCAGGGCCATGCCTTCGTCTTCGGCAAATCGGGAGCCGGGCCTTCAGGCGGCGAAGCGTCCGGACCATCGTCCGGCCCATAAAGCTCTTTCAGTTCGTTGATCGCCCGCACGCATTCCCTGGCGATCTTCGGTCCTCCGAAGCGGGTATAATAACATTCGAAAGTCACCTGGCCGGCGGGATCTTTGATGTGGAACATGCCCGTCATCCACGCATAGTCGGCACGGCCGATGCGATCCCACGGCAGTTGCGCGAGGACATCGGTGCCCCGCAGCCAGCGCATTCCGGCGTGGTTCACGACCACCATCTGGCGGTGCCGGCCGGAAAAGTGATTGAGAAAAAACTCCGTCGCCCCGGCCAGCGTGAGGCTTCCGACAATCAGCGCAAACCGTGTGAAGCCGCTCCACAAGCTCAGGAACGTCGCCAACATGCCCCACGCCATGCCCATCCATACGCGAAACACCGCACGATAGGGCCGGATGCGGATGACGTGCGCGTAGCGATCGTATTCGAAGCCGCATTCCGGGCAGGTATGCTCGGCCGGCAGGCCGTAAAGGGAATAGCCGCACTGCGGGCACGTTTCGAGCATGGCCCCTGCCCCGCGAAGGGGGAAATTCAGATGTCGAGGTTTTTGACGTTGACGGCGTTTTCCTCGATGAAGCGGCGGCGTTGTTCGACGTTGTCGCCCATCAGGAGGCGGAAGATGCGGTCGGCCTCGCGGGCGTCGAGGTCCACCTGCTCCAGGTCGTCCATGTCTTCGGAGATGACCACGCGCAGCAGCGTGCGCTTCGACTTGTCCATGGTCGTCTCCCAGAGTTCCTCGGAATTCATCTCGCCCAGGCCCTTGAACCGTTTGATCTGCAAGCCTTCCCGCCCCAGGTCGCGGATGCCGGGGGCGACGGCGAGCAGGTTGTCCAGCTCCACGAGCTTCTCCTCCCGCCCTTTGAGGACGAACTTGGCGGGCGGCAGCTCGCCGGTGACCAGTTCCTCTCGCTGAAGGAACAGGTCCGCGACGGTCAGGCCGTAAGACTCGATGCCGGCGATGACCTGGTCGAGGATGCGTCCCTCGGCCAGCGGGTGACGGACGATGCGATGTGCGGGCAGGTCGCCGTTGCCGTTGTTTTTTCCGTTCTCGGCCGAGGCGAGGGCCACGTGGCGGGCGTCGACGACCTCGACCGGTCCGTGACGTTCGGCCTCTTCGCGGCGGAGGGCGGTCAGGTCGGCTTCGTCATAGACGAAACGCCGCTCCGGTTCCGGCTGATCGGGGCGGACGATCTGAGCGAGCATCTTGGGGAAGCCGCGTTGGGGGTCGCGGTGTTGCTCGAGGAATTCGCGGAAATCGACGCCGCGGCGCTGGAGCACGCGCCGCTGGGCGTCGAGCTGATCGAGCAGATCGACGAGCCTGGCGAGCCGTTCCCCCTCGACGGTCGTCTCTTCCTTTTCGCCGCGGATGATCAGGGAAGCGCCCTGCAACCCCAGCTCGGCGAGTTTCCTGTTCAACACGCGATCGTCGAGGACGTACTCGACGTGTTTGCCCTTCTTGACCTGATAGAGAGGCGGTTGGGCGACGTAAACCCGGCCTTGCTCGATGAGCGGCCGCATGTGGCGGAACAGGAACGTCAGCAGCAGGGTACGGATGTGGGAGCCGTCCACATCGGCGTCGGTCATGATGATGATCTTGCCGTAGCGGCACTTGTCCGGATCGAACTCCTCCTTGCCGATGCCGCAGCCGATGGCGGAGATCATCTTGGTGATCTCGTCGTGGCTGAGCATCTTGTCGATGCGGGCCTTTTCGACGTTGAGGATTTTCCCCTTCAGCGGCAGGATGGCCTGGGTGAAGGAGTCGCGTCCCTGTTTGGCGATGCCGCCGGCGGAGTCCCCCTCCACGAGATAGAGTTCGGTGTTTTCGGGGTCCTTGCTGCGGCAGTCCCAGAGCTTGCCGGGCAGGTTGCCGCCGCTTAAGGCGCTTTTGCGGGTCAGTTCGCGGGCCTTGCGGGCGGCTTCGCGCGCCTGGGCGGCCTGCAACCCCTTCTGGATGATCCGCTTCGCCTCCGTCGGATGCTCCTCGAAATAGTTGCCGAGATGCTCGTTGAGCAACTGCTGGAGGAAGGTCTCGACCTCCGGATTGAGCAGTTTGACCTTGGTCTGCGCCTCGAACTTCGGATCGCGGAGCTTGACGGAGACGATGGCGGTCAGGCCCTCGCGCCAGTCGTCGCCGGTGACGGTCGTGTTGCCCTTGATGAGGTTGTTCTTGCGGGCGTAGCTGCTGGCGACGCGGGCGACCGAGGTCTTCAGCGCCGACATGTGCGTGCCGCCGTGCACGTTGAGGATGTTGTTGGCGAAACAAACGATGTTTTCCGTGTAGCTGTCCGTAAACAGGAGCACGACCTGCGCGCTGATGCCCTGCTCCCCATCCTCGCCGCGGATGTAGATGACGTCCTTGTGGAGCCATTCCGCCCCGCCGGCCAGATGGGCGCAGAACTCCTTCAGACCGTCCTCATAGCAGAATTCGCATTCCTTGCCCGTGCGGTCGTCGACGAGGCGGACGCGCAGGCCGTTGTTGAGATACGCCAGCTCGCGGATGCGGTTCTGAAGGGTTTCGTACTTCAGCTCGCAGTCTTCGAAGACGTTCGGGTCGGGCTTGAATTCGATGGTGGTCCCGGTGCGGTCGGTCGGTTCGCCGCGCTGAAGCTCCTGGGTGATCTCGCCGCGGGCGAACGCCATCGTGTAGCGGTATCCGTCGCGGCAGACCTCGACGCGAAGCCACTCGCTGAGGGCGTTGACGATGCTGACGCCCAGCCCGTGCAGACCGCCGGAGACCTTGTAGCTGTCACGGTTGAACTTGGCGCCGGCGTTGAGGGTGGTCATGACGACTTCGAGCGCCGGTCGGCCGTTGAGCTTGGGGTTCTCGTGCCGCATGGGCCCGACGGGAATGCCCCGCCCGTTGTCGGAGACGGTGCAACTGCCGTCGGCGTTGATGCGGACGAGGATGTTGTCGCAGTGGCCGTCCAACGCCTCGTCCACCGCGTTGTCGATCACCTCGTAGACGAGATGGTGCAGTCCCGTGGAGCCGACCCCGCCGATGTACATGCCGGGGTTCTTGCGGACGGCCTCGAGACCCTCCAGGACGGTGATGCTTCGTTCGTCGTATCGTTGCTGCGTCGTGGTCGTATCGCTCATCGTGTTCCAGGTTCCGGCCGGTCGTGCGTCTTACGGGATGGCAAACCCGCCGGAACCGGGTTGAAACCGTACCCGCCGTATGCCGCGGACTTCCGTCAAACGCCGCTGCCACCGTCGCCGCAGGGGGTCGATCCACGCCGGATCGTCCACCGAAACGAGCAGTTCGCCCGACTCCGTCAGGTTCAGGCGGCAATGCTCCTTGAACGTTTGGTCGACCTTCTCGGCGACGTCGGAAACGACCTCGGCCGTCGCGGCGGCGCCGTCGATCAGCCCGCCGACGACCCGCCCCATTTCCTGCCCGAGCGGCCGGGCGCGTTCACGGCGACACCGGTTCCGCTGCACCCATCGCAACCGATCCTCCGGGGTGCCGCCCGATGCCACCGTTTCCCTCTCGATCCTAGGCCGAACCGAGGTTGACGGGCATCACCACGTACACGTAGTCCTTCCCCATGCGGATGACGCCCGGACGGTTCGGCTCCTTCAACTCGAAGATCAGCTCGTCCTCGTCGGCCACGCGGAGGACGTCGATCAGAAAGGCCGGGTTGAACCCGATCTCCAGCGGCTCGTCGTGATACTCGACGGGCATGACGACCTCGGCCTCTCCCTGTTCCGGCGCCCGCGAGGTCAGCGTCAGCGTGCCTTCCGTAAACGAAAAGCGAACGCCCTTGGACTCCTCGTTGGTGAGCAACGCCGCCCGCCGCAGGGCGGAGAGCATGTCCGTCCGGTTGATCTTCGCCCGGCGGTCGCAATCGCCGGGAATGACGTCACGGTAGCTGGGGAACTGCCCCTCGACCAGCGAGGTGCTCAGCATCGCCCGCCCCATGTTGAGCAGCACCTGATTGCCCAGAAACTTCACCCCCGTCCGCGTTTCCGGCACGATCGGCAGACGGGCGAGCAGTGTCAGCGCCTTGACGGGGACGATGGCCTTGGCGGAACCGTCCTTGCCCTCGACCGGTCCGGTGATGACGGCCAGTCGACGTCCGTCGGTGGCGGCCATCGTCAATTTGTCCCCCTCCCGCTCCCACAGCACGCCGTTGATGGCGTAGCGGGTGCTTTCCCGGGCGGCGGCGAAGGCGGTCAGCTCCACCATCCGGTGAAGCTGCTCCTGCTCGACGTTCATGTCCGGGTCGTCTTCCATCACGGGAACAGGAGGAAAATCCTGCGGATCCTGGGTGACGATCTGGAAGTGACTCCCTTCGCCACGTACGTGGAGCAGACGATCGTCCTGTTCCAGAACCAGCACCTCATCGGTGCATTCCCGCACGATGCGGGAGAGGGTGTCGGCCACGACGAGACTCTCGCCCGTCTGGTCCACCTCGACCTGCGTCAGGGCGCTGCGGAAGCCGACTTCCAGGTCGGTGGCGGACATCAGCAGAACGTCGGGCTGGGCTTCGACCCGCACGCACTTGAGAACCTCCTTGGGACTTCTCGAAGAGGCGATGGTCGTCAGCGCCGACAGCGCGTCGGCCATTTCCTGCCGGTTGACTTTCAGTTTCATCGGAAACCTCGGTTTGTGTCGTGCGTGTGCATTGTTGATTCCGTTCCCGGATTGAACCTCGTCATGTTCGTAGGGGGCGTGAAACGGGTGCGAACGATCCGTTTCGCCGCGCCGAATGTCTTATCCCGCAGGATGTTGCCGCCGTCCGGCTTCCGTCGGGGCCCGTTAAAAGGCTGTGAGCATCGCTGTGAAGCACGACGGTAGACCGCACATCCCGTCCGCCGGGATGCCCGTCCCCGGCGGCTGCTCCGCCCCAACCGACAGGGAAACCCACGGACGGGGATGCTAAGAAACCGCATTTTTCACCTCATCCGTGAGTTCGTCAAGGAGGCGGCGGACGTCCGGTTCCTCCCGGGCGCGGCGGGCGATGGAGCGGGTGGCGTGGAGGACGGTGGTGTGGTCGCGGCCGCCGAAATACCGCCCGATCTCCTCCAGACTCTGTGAGGTCAGCTCCCGGGCCAGGTACATGCACAGGTGGCGGGGGAAGGAGACGGCCTTGATCCGCTTTTTGCCCTGGAGGTCGGCGATCCGCAGGTCGAAGCGGCGGGCGGCGACCTCCAGGA
>CAZNQN010000079.1:0-801 GCA_964574925.1 uncultured Phycisphaeraceae bacterium
AGAGCATCGGGGACGATCACCGTAGAGGGAAAGCATGTTGAAACACCGCAGGGCGCAAGTTCACGAACGCCGCCCCCGGCTTGACGAAGATGTGCCGAAGGAACTGCAGTCGCTGAAGGATCCACAGACCGCTATCCCTGCAATCGCCAAAGATCCACACTTGATGAGTCTCATCGACAATGCGGTCCGATCATGTCCAACGACCCACGACCTGTTTCTACGAGATGCCCGGACCCTTGGCGACCTAGAGTCCAACTCTGTCCATCTGGTTCTGACCTCGCCTCCATATTGGACCCTAAAGGAATACCGAAAGTCTGAGGGCCAGCTAGGCCACGTGTCCGATTACGACACTTTTCTCTCCGAGCTCGACAAGGTGTGGATGCATTGCTTCCATGCTCTCGTGCCGGGCGGTCGTCTCATCTGCGTGGTTGGTGACGTTTGTCTTTCACGCCGCAAGAATGATGGCCGCCACACTGTGGTTCCTCTGCACGCCTCAATTCAGGAGCATTGTCGGCGCATCGGCTTCGACAACCTTGCACCCATCGTCTGGCACAAGATCGCGAACGCGACCCACGAAGTCGAAGATGGCCGTGCAGGTTTTCTGGGGAAACCCTATGAACCCAACGCGGTAATCAAGAACGATATCGAGTTTATTCTGATGGAGAGGAAGCCGGGCGGCTACCGAAAGCCCTCGCTCGCGGAAAGGATCCTGAGCGTGATTTCCGCCGACGATTACCAGCGGTGGTTTCAACAGATCTGGACCGGTCTGAGCGGTGCCTCTACACGCGAGCATCCGGCGCC
>CAZNQN010000079.1:811-8531 GCA_964574925.1 uncultured Phycisphaeraceae bacterium
ATGTTTAGCTTCGTTGGGGACACTGTGCTTGATCCATTCCTAGGGACGGGCACAACGAGTGTGGCCGCAGCGCGTTGCGGTCGGCATAGCATCGGGTGCGAGGTTGATCTGCACTATTTCGAAATGGCAGAACGGCGTATCCGAACAGAGACCACGGGACTCTTCTCTACGGTTGAGATCAGGGTTCACAAGGGGTAATGGAAAACTGTGCCGAAGAATCGAGCGGATCTTGTAAGAGGAGTTCGGGCCGCGATTCGGCACTTCTGGCGGACGCGAGCACGCCAAGCCAAGGCTCAGGGCGCCAAGTCGGGGAAGCGCGATCGCGGAGCCAGGAGCGCCGTCACCGGCGGCGCCCACTTGGATGGATTTGCCGATCTCATCCGAAACCTGATCGTAGAGGCAGGTATTGCCGACACGGCTGTCCATCGCCGTACGCGTGTGGAGTTGCCCGGATATTATCGCCCTGAAAAGAAGTGGGACCTCGTGGTTGTGGTTGATGGACGGCTTTTCGCCACTATCGAGTTCAAGGCGCAGGTTGGTCCATCATTCGGGAATAATTACAACAACCGAACGGAAGAGGCACTCGGAAACGCGACCGATTACTGGGCCGCCTTCCGGGAGGGAGCCTTCCGCGGATCGCCGAAGCCGTGGTTGGGCTACCTTATGGTATTGGAGAACGCTCCCGGATCTATGCGCCCCGTCTCCGTGGTGGAACCTCACTTCCCTGTCTTTGACGAGTTCCGTGATGCATCGTACGCAAGGCGCTACGAGATTCTTCTCAAGAAGATGGTACGGGAGCGACTCTACGACGCCGCCTGTCTCATCCTGTCACCCAGGGACGGCGGGCGAGAGGGTGCGTTTTCGGAGCCGTGCCCAGAACTCGCCTTCGCCAACTTCGCCGAGAGTTTGCTTGCTCGCGCGATCGCGTATTCGAGGACACAGAGATGAGCATCCCCTTGTGGCACGGAATACGGATGGAGTGCGGAGAGATCGCGCGGGCGAAAGCCCGCGGCTCGGGGGGCGAAAAAAAGGAAAGACGTTTTCGCCCGGCGGCGGTTGTGCTCGTTCTTCTGGCGTCGGTCGTCGCCCACGGGGAACGGTTCGACCCGCTCGATCCGCCGCAGGGTCTGTTCAGCGACGACTGGGCGGAGATCTTCATGGCCGGCGGGAAGGTCGGCTATCTCCACTCCACCATGACCCGCGAGGGCGACCGCATCCGGACGCGGACGGTGACGGTGATCCGCCTGGGGCGGGTGGACAGCCCGGTTCAGATCCGCAGCGAACAGCGAACGACGGAGACGGTCTCCGGCGTGCCGCTGACGTTCGCCAGCGAGATGAAGGCGGCGACGATGAACACGACCACGCGAGGGACGATCCGCGACGGCAAGGTGACCATCGTCTCCTCGCAACTGGGCATGGAGCAGAGCCAGACGTATCCCTTCCCGAAGGGGGCGTTGATGACGTGGGGTTCATATCGGGAGACTGTGCGGCGGGGATTCAAGGAGGGAACGAACTACACACTGACGCTCTATGCGCCGGAGCTTCGCCTGGACGGTCCCGTGACGGCGCGGACGGAGGTCGGTCCGGTGGAATCCTTCCCGCACAAGGGCAAGACGCTGCGCGGGCATCGCATGGTGACGACCCTCACGTCGCCGGTGGGAGAGATGACGATGCGCTCGTGGGTGGACGATCTGGGCCGGCCGGTCAAGGCCCTGATGCCCGTGCCCGGTCTGGGCGACATGACGATCTATCAGGCCGAACAGAGCGAGGCGCTGGCGGACTTCGTGCCGCCGGAGGTCTTTCTTCAGACGACGCTGCCGGCGGGTCGGCCCATCGACCGCAAGCGGGTGCGGCGGATCGTGTATCGACTCACCCGCAAAAGCGATGAGGTGGATTTGTCGGGACTGCCGGAAACGGACATGCAGCGGATCGTGAAGGAGTCGCCCCGGGCGGTGGAACTGGTCGTCACCCGACGCCCCCGCCGGCCCGTCTCGGACGACCCGAAACCGCTTCCCCCCGCGCAACGGCGGGAATACCTCGCCGCCAACCTGATGATGAACACCGACGATCCGAAACTGATCGCCTTGGCGAAGAAGGCGGCCGGGGGGGAACGCGATCCGTTCCGACTCGCCGATCGGCTGCGCCGCTTCGTCACGGATTACGTCACGGACAAGAACCTCAACGTGGGGTTCGCCACCGCCAGCGAGGTGGCCCGTCGGCGGGAAGGCGATTGCAGCGAGCACGGGGTGCTGCTGGCGGCCCTGGGGCGGATCCTCGGATTGCCCTCCCGCGTGGTGGTGGGCATCGCGTACGTGCCGCGGTTGGGCCGGGCGACGGACGTGTTCGGGTATCACCTGTGGACGCAGTTCTACATCGACGGGCGGTGGGTGGATTACGATGCGGCGCTGCGGGAGAGCGATTGCAGCCCGGCGCGCATCGCCTTCTCCACCTCGTCGCTGCGCAACACGAGCCTTGCGGACCTGTCGCTGCCGCTGCTTTCCAAGATCGGGGCGATCAAGCTGGAGATCCTCGAGGTGGACGGGAAACCGGTGAAAACGCGGTGACCTTCTGACAGAAACGGGGAGACATCAGCCATGCACGTGATTCTCGATTTTTCGCTGGTTCCGATGGGGATGGGCGTTTCGGTGTCCAGGTACATCGCCGCCTGCGAGCGGGTGCTGGAGGAGGAGGGGTTTACGCCTCACCTGCACAGCTACGGCACGACGATCGAAGGCGAGTGGGACGCGGTGATGTCGGCCGTGAAACGCTGCCACGAAAAGGTCCACGAGATGGGCGTGCCGCGCATCTCCACCTCGATCCGCCTGGGCACGCGGACCGACCGCCGGCAGACCATCGAGGACAAGGTCCGCAGCGTGCGGGAAAAACTTCAGCAATAGGACGCCTCGCCGCCGCTCAGTAGGTCAGACCCGTCGCGCGGAGATGGACGTAGGGTTTGCCCGCGCCTCCTTCTCCGGCGGCGCCGGCCAGCACCTCCGCCACGAACAGATCGTGGTCCCCGGCACGGACCCGTTCGCGCACGCGGCAACCGAGGTGGGCGACGGCCTCCGCCAGCGCCGGCCCGTACGGCGTCTCCCAGATTTCCAGCCCCGCGAACGCGTCCGCTCCCGGCGGGAATCCTTTGCCGAAGTGTTTGAACAGATGGGATGGATCCTCGCCGATCACATTGAGCAGAAATCGGCCGGACCGTTCGATGAGCGGCACGACTGGCCGGTCCGGTTTGAGGCAGACGCTGACGGCGAGCGGTTCGAACGACGCCTGCTGAACCCAGGATACGAGCGTGCCCGTTCGATCTTCCTCGTGTGAGGCCGTCAGAATCGAGCACCCGCTCGGAATCCGCCCCAGCGCCTTTCCGATCGTCTCGCGGTCCTCTTGCAGTCGATGCTCTCTCCCGGCCATCGGCATCACTCCCTTGCGCCCGCATCGTAAAACCGCCCCCGCCGCCGTCAACCGGGGCGTGGAGGCGGTCCCGCGGCCAAGGTGAAGGGCGGAAAGATCGGCGGCGGGCGCGAAAGAGTCGATTCCGGCCTGCAGAAGGCCGATAGATGCGAAGAACGCTTCCGGTGCGCGCCGGAAACGCCGGCGCCCGGTTTGCGAAAATCCACACGGGTTCGCGCAATGTCTCCACTCGGAACCGACCCCGGCGCGTCGCCCCCTGCGGACACGACGCCTCGCACGGCGAAGCGCAGTCTTTCCGTGCTCGTTGGCCTGCTCTTCGTCCTGGAGGTCGTCGTTTCCATCGCGCTGGCCTGGATCAATCCGCAGCAGGGCTACGACGAGAACTGGTACGTCATCAATGCGTACCGCTTCCAGGGGATTTCCTGGCTTCCCTATGCTCATCATCGCCCGCCGCTGCTGCCGTTGCTGATCGCCGTGTCGGGCGAGGCACGCTGGCTGCTCCCCGCCATCGCCCACGTGACCGGCGCCGTCTTCCTGTATCTGCTCCTCGGACGGCTCACCACCCGCGGTTGGAGTGCGTTCGGTCTGGCCGTCTACGTCCTGTGCGGGGATCTGCGTCTTTACAATCTTTTTCTCCTGACGGAACTCCCCACGGTGGCGTTGATGCTGGCCGCCCTGTACGCCTTCGTTCGCCGGCGACCCGCCGTGCTGGGCGCGATCTGTGCACTGCTCGTTTTCCTGCACTGGAGCCTGGCGACCTTTCCGCCCGTCGTGTTCGCATGGTATGTGCTTCAGCGACGCCGGTCCGAGGTGCGCGGCTATCTGATCGGTCTGGGGGCGGCTTCGGCGCCGTTCCTGGCGGGGTTCACGCTGATCTACGGTCAACCGTTCGGCCCGCTCCTCGACAACTTCGCCGTCCAGCAGGGCGGCGCCAACGACCTGGGTTATTACCTGCGGACCTTCCCGCAATTCCCCTTGCCCGTGATCCTCGGCGCGGCGGCGCTGACGGTGGCCGTCTGCCGGAAACGGCGGTTTCGACTTCCTGCGGACCTGGACGGTCTGTGTTTCCTCACCGTCGGCACGGCGGCGCTGCGGCTGATCCTGCTGCACCTCATCGTTCCCAAGGAACCCCGTTTCCTGCTCCCGCTGCTGCCGATGCTGCTGCTTCTGTCCATCCTCGCGGTCGTGTTCGTGATACCCGCCCGCAGCAGAGCGGCGTGGGTCGCCGGTGTTGTCCTGCTCCTTTCCGTTCTGCCGGGCAGGAGGCTTGGGTACACGATCCACGACCTGCGGCGATCCCCCACTCGCGCCATCGCCCAGCTCGCGCCGCAGTTGAAGAAGCTCGACCCGCTGGAGACCGTCTACACCGAGCTGAACGACCTGGCCGTGATGGGCATCACCGCCCGGCGGACGGTGGCCGTCACCGGTCCCGGAACCTGGCACCATCCGCTGTTGGGGCGACCCTCGTGTTCCCGGGAGCAGGTTCCCCCAGGGGCGGTCTATCTGACCTTTCGCAGGGGAGACGATCTCGTGCTGGCGGAAACGGCGCCCACGCGCCTGGGGACGCTCGCCCTCGTGCGCCGGCGGGAGGCGGTCTCCGCCGCCGCCGATCGGGATGCCGTCCACCTGTACGCTACCCCGCCCCCCGCTGCTCCACCCCGTCGAGGAACGCGACGAGATCCCTGAAGAACGCCTCCGGCACGTCGAACTCCAGGGAGTGCCGGGCATGTTCATACCGCGTGATGCGGACGTCGGGCCAGCCCAGACCCTCGAGGAACGAAGCCGTCCGCTCGTTGTCGATGATGTGTTCCTCGCCCGCGAGCATCAGATGGATCGGCACGGGCGGCGCTTCCCGCAGGGCGGAAACCGTCCGGTCCATCCGGCGGGAGGCGAGGTAGAACGAGGCCGTGCACGCCCGCAGCGTCAGCGGATCTTCCCGGAAGAAGCGCTGCCATTTCGGCACGTGCGTGAACAGGTCCGGTTCGTTCAGCGGAATGTCGAAGCGGCTGAGCGGTTCGTAGAGCATGGCGAACCCGATCCGCGCCCGTTCCTCCCGCGAGACGCCGATCCGCGGAAAGAGCCCCGGCGTCACGAGCGTCAGGCTCGCCACCGCCTCCGGCGCGCGGACGTAGACCGCCACCGCCAGCTTGCCTCCCCAGCTCACCCCCACGACGTGGTACCGTGAGCACCCGCTGCGCGTAAGGAGCACGTCCCGAGCGGTCAGGGCGTCTTCGATGAGCTGTTCCTGGGATTCGGCGTGCCCGCGATCCTTTTCGTTCCGGCCGCAGCCCCGCCGGTCCATCTGCAAGACGGCATAACCGGCTTCCGCCAGCCGGGCGGGCGAGCCTTCATACCACCCGCAGTGGGACTGGATGCCGTGATGCAACAGGACCGCCCCCCGCGGCGTGCCCGCAGGCCAGTAGCGCGCGTACGCTTCGTATCCGTCGGGCAGCGACACGGTGAGTTCTTCGAATCGGGACATCGACGCGGATCGTACCTTGAAAGCGCGCCGCCTTCACGCCATGATGCGGGTGGAGCAGGCGCACGGAGGGAGCCGATCGACCGATGACCGACATGTACGCCACCCTGCGTCAGACCCTTCGCCAGCAGTTGCTCACCGACCGGCTGCTCGGCGCGGACGCTCTGCCCGTCGCGCTTCCCGGCAAGCGAAGGCACGGGGCGGAATGCGCGGCTGTCGTCCCGACCGATCCGGCCGTCGTTCAGGACAAGGCGAAGCGGCTCGAGGTCCTGAATGAAACGCAGGTCCGCGGTTGCACGAAGTGCGGTCTGGCGGCCACGCGGACGCAGACCGTCTTCGGACAGGGCAACCCTGCCGCCCGCCTCGTGTTCGTCGGGGAGGCGCCCGGGTTCGAGGAAGATCGTCAGGGGCTGGCGTTCGTCGGACGGGCCGGACAACTGCTGACGCGGATGATCGCGGCCATGGGACTCAGCCGCGACGACGTCTTCATCTGCAACGTGCTCAAGTGCCGTCCGCCCAACAACCGGGATCCCGCGGCGGACGAGGTTTTGGCGTGCAGCCCGTACCTGCGCGAGCAACTCCGCATCATCGAACCGGAGGTGCTGATCGCGCTCGGTTCCCCGGCCGCCAAGACGCTGCTCAACACGAACCAGTCGATCGGCAAGCTGCGGGGGCGGTTTCACGATTACTACCTTTCCGGCGTGCCGGGGGAGGGCGAGCCGATTCCTTTGATGCCGACGTACCATCCGGCCTATCTGCTCCGCAACCCGGCGGAGAAGGTCAAGGCCTGGGCCGACCTGCAGATGGTCATGCATCTGCTCGGTCTGCCGCTGCCGAAACGGAAAACGTAAAGCGTCTCCGAACGTGTCCATCCATCCGACCGCGATCGTCGACCCGGCCGCCCGCATCGAAGACGATGTGGAGATCGGCCCCTGCTGCGTCATCGACGCGAACGTCCGCATCGCCTCCGGCTGCCGCCTGCTCCATCACGTGTTCGTCACCGGGTGGACGACGATCGAGCGCGAATGTGTCCTGCATCCGGGCGTGATCGTGGGGCATGAACCGCAGGACCTGAAATACGACGGTTCGCGGAGCTATTGCCGCGTCGGGGAACGGACCATCCTGCGCGAATACGTGACCATTCACCGGGGGACGGAGCCGGAATCGGAGACGGTGGTGGGGAGGGAGTGTTTCCTGCTGGCGGGAGCGCACGTGGCCCACAACTGCAACGTCGGCGACGGCGTGACGCTGATCAACAACGTCCTCCTTGCGGGGCACGTCACCATCGGCAAAGGGGCGACGCTCGGCGGCGGGGCCGTGGTCCACCAGTTCGTCCGCATCGGCGAAGGCGTCATGGTGCCCGGCAACGCCCGCGTGCCCAAGGATCTCGTGCCGTTCGCCCTCGCGGACGTGGAGGGGCGGATCGCCGGGCTCAACCGCCTCGGCATGCGTCGCAGCGGGATGTCCCGCGAGGATCTCGTGGCCCTTCGGGACGCCTACCGGATCGTCTTCACGGCGGGATTGAAACCGGCGGAGGCCGCCGACAAGCTTGCCGACCATCCCAACCCGCACTGTCGCATCCTGGCGACGTTTCTGAAAGAGACCAGCCGGCGTGGATTGGCCGGCCGGGCCCGATCCCCCAGAGCCGTAACCGGCTGATCGACGCGCCCCGCCGGGGAACAGCCTCGAAACGGGACGGCCCCCCTGATCCAGGTGGGGCGGCAGACGGCTTTCCGGTACCACGGGCGGGTCGGGCCGGTTTTTCGAAACTTTTTTCTGGGCGCGGCGGGGCCGGTCAGGTAGAATGGGTTATCGGTCTAAGGT
>CAZNQN010000080.1:0-8521 GCA_964574925.1 uncultured Phycisphaeraceae bacterium
ACGTAGCCCGCTTCGGTGAGCGTGGTGGCGTCGCCGATGGCGAAGGGGACGTTGAGCATCCGCGCCAGGGTGCGGGCGAGCAGCGTCTTGCCCGATCCGGTCGGCCCGATGATCAGCACGTTCGACTTGTCGATCTCGACGTCGTCCTCGTCGGCGAGGTCGATGTGCTGGAGACGCTTGTAATGGTTGTGGACGGCGACGGCGAGGATGCGTTTGGCCCGCTCCTGCCCGATCACGTACTGGGAGAGGAAGTCATAAATTTCCTTGGGGGAGGGGATTCGCTGGACGACGGCGCGGGCGGCGGATGCCTTGCGCATCTCCTGGCGGATGATATTGTGGCACAGCTCGACGCAGGAGCGGCAGATGTAGACGTCCTTGGGCCCCTCGACCATCGGGCCCGCCTCCCGCTGCCCCTTGCCGCAGAAGCTGCACGTGCTCAGACGGCGGGACCGTCCGCCCCCGCCGCCGCCACCCCGCGTTGTCGCCATGGTCCGCTCCTCTCGTTGCCCGTCAGGCCCGACGGCGGGCGATCCGCTTCCATCGCCCGCGCCGGTCTATCGTCCGATCCGGCAAGGCCACTACAGTACATTATAGGCCCCTGCCCATCAATCAGCCGCCGTAGGGGGAATCGAGCGGATCGGGCGCGGCGGCATCGGGGCGCGGATTCGGATGGCCTTGCACGCTCGCTTTTTGCGCATCGTGCCGTTCGGGCGACGGCGCCGGATCGGACGCGGTCCGATCGCTCAGATCGATGGGCAGCGTCACGGTGAACGTGCTGCCGGCGCCGACGACGCTGTGCAGCGTGATGCGTCCGCCGAGCATCCGTACCAGCTCCCGCGTGATCGCCAAGCCCAGTCCCGTGCCCTCGTGTTCGCGCGTCTTGGAGGCATCGAGTTGTTTGAACTTTTCGAAGATGGTCTCCTGATCTTCGGGGGGGATGCCCGGCCCGGTGTCGCGCACGTGCAGGACGACGCGCTCTTGCGATTCCGCACGGGCTTCGAGGGTGACGGTTCCGCCGGTGGGCGTGAACTTGATGGCGTTGCTGAGCAGGTTGTAGAGGATCTGCTTGATCTTGCCCGCGTCGCTGCGACAGGTGGGCAGCGGGTCGTCCAGCGACACGTTGAGCGTTTGATTCCGCTTGGCCGCCAGCGGGCGGACGAAGTCGGCCAGATCGCGGCAGAGGGTCGCCAGCGGGAACTCGGTGAGGTGGAGTTCCATCCGTCCCGCCTCCACCTTGGCGAGGTCGAGGAGGTCGTTGATGATCTCCAGCAGGCTGCGGGCGCTGGTGAGGATGTTGTCGGCGAAGCGGGCCATCCGCTGCGGATCGACCTGCGGCGACTGCCAGGCGTCGCGGAGCAGCTCGGCGAACCCGATGATGGAGATCAGCGGGGTGCGAAGCTCGTGCGTGACGTTGGCGAGGAACTCCGTTTTCAGGCGGTTCGACTCGAACAGGGCCACGTTGGTCCGGGCCAGCTCCTCCAGGCGCACGTCGAGCGAGCGGTTGATGCGCCGTTGTTCCTCCTGGGCGGCTTCCAGATGGGCCAGCATGTCGTTGAAGGCGTCGGCCAGCTCTCCGAATTCGTCCCGACTGGAGATGTCCGCCCGCACGTTGAGATCCCCGGTGGTGACCTTCTCCGCCACCCGGCGCAGGGCGTGCACGGGCGAAAGCACGAGTCGCTGGGTCACGATGTAGAAGACGAGAATGGCGAGCACCGCGCCGCTCGCCCCCGCCAGCACCGTCACGACGATGTTCCAGGTGGAGGCGGTGGAGACGGCCGGCAAACGGACGTCGATGATGCCGCGAAGGGCGTCGGGGTGCGGATCGGCGGGCAGTCCGCGCACGGCCATGGCGAAGCGGAACACCGTCCCGTCCCGCTGGAGACGCCAGTAGTAGCGTTGCTGCGGATGGGTCTGGAGCCGGGCGACGGCTTCCGCCCGGAACCCCCCTTCGAGAGCGTTCGAGACGGGCACGAGGTGAGGCGGTGTGGGCGGCAACCCCGTCCGTCGGGCCAGCACCGGCCAGACACGCGCCAGCTCCTCCGAAACGCCCTCCCAGTCCGCCCGTCGCAGGTTCACGAGCTGATACGCCGAGGTGGCGATCCGTTTGGCCTGCAAGAGAAGCACCTGCTCATTGAGGGCCGTCATCTGGAGCTGGGGGAAGACGAGCGTGACGGCAATGGTGAGCAAGACGGCCGTTCCGAACAGCAGGCTGATCTTGCGGGCAAGAGAAACGCGGTACCCACCTCGACCCAACATGATGCGGGCAGTGTACTCCAAATCGCCCCTCATGCTTACCTGACAGGAATCGACCGTCGCCGCCGTGAGCCGCACGTCCCCATCGCCTACAATCATGCAGTTCCCCAATAGCGGGGAACCGGCGTCGACCCGGAGGAGGCGTTCCTTGCAGCGGATGAAACCCTTGATACGCGACCCTTACGCCATCTCCCCCTGGCGACGGCGCAACGAGGATCCGGTGACGACGGTTTCGGTGCTTGCCGTCTTGCTGGTCGTCTGCGGTTGGGGGAGCCGTGCGCGGGCGGACCTTCCCCTCGACGCCGTACCGCCGGACGCGGCGGCCGCGTATATCTACGCGGGTCCGACCTCCTCGGACGCCAGCCCACCCGCCGGACTTTCCTGGTCGCATCTGCTGCGGACGATGGTGGACGGCGCGTCTCGCACGGGGATGCTCTCGTCCCTCCGCCCGCAAGCGCGCGGATGGATGGACGCGCTGGCCGGGTGGAGCGAGGCGACGGCGTATCCCCATGCCCTGGTGCTGCTGGATGTCCAAGCGGCGCCGCGCGCGGACGGGGGCCATCGGCTGGACCGCATGGACCTGGCGCTGGTGTTGCGAACCGACGGGCGGACCGCCGACATCGAAAAACGGATTCAGCATCTTCTCACCACCTACACCAACACCTCGCAGACCCGTTTGAAGACCGTCACCCGCAACGGCATGTTGCGCTACGAGTTGCGCGATCGGCGGCTCGACGAATGGTCGGTGATCTGCTGGGGGCGGGTCGGCCGCGATTACGTCATCGCCTTCGGCGAGGGCGCCTTCGCCCGCATGGAGCGGCTCCTTGGTGACAGGGAGTCGTCACTGGCGGCGGCATCCTGGGCGGCGCCCGCGGTGGCGGCGGACGCCGGTTCGCCGCTGCGGCTGGCGATGTACCTCAACCTCCGCCGCCTGAAGAAAAGTGCCGACGCCCCCTTTGCCGCCAAGGTGGCCCAGGCGGCCGGCGCCCTCGGCGTGGGCGGGGCGGAGCAGGTGCTGATCACCGTCCGCCGGCCCGGGCGGGCGTTCTCCATGGAGGCGATCCTCGTGCCTGCGACGGATGCTTCGTCTCCAAGAGACGGCGCGGCCGTTCGTCGCCTCCGCCTGGCCGGTCCGGTCGGACCCGATGACCCGCTGGCCCGCTTCATTCCGGAAGGTGCGACGGGGTACACGGTGATCGAGCAGGACGCGGCCCCGCTCCTTTCGGCCGTCGTGGGAGCCTATCTTTCCGCCCGAAGCCCCAAGGCGCGGGCGCGTCTGCGGGCGTTCTGGGAGCGGGTGGAGGCGGAATCGGGCGTGCACTGGGAAACGGACCTGCTGCCGCACCTGCGCGGTCCGATCATCATCCACAACGATCCGCCGCATCTGCTCCGCCTTCCGGGGGCGGTCTCCATCCTCGTGCCCCTCGCCCCCGGATCGGGCGAGCGCGTGCGGACGTCCCTCGACCGGTTGTTCTCCTTCGCGCAGCGGCACACGGAGCCGGACTCCTGGCTTCGTCTGGTGCGGGATGCGGACGGGGTGTGGTTTCTTTCCTACGGCTTGTCCGGCCCGGCCGTCGTCGTCGAAGGGGAGTGGCTCGTCATCGCGTATTCCCCCGCCGCCGCCCGCGTGAACCGGGATCGCCTGCGGCGGGTGGGCGGTGCGGCCCGCAGCGTGGACCGATTCCCTCGCCCGTAGGGCGCGTTCCTCGAATACACGGACGGGGCCATCCTCGATCGGATGCGAACGGAGCGGGGAGTGGATCACGGGCTTCAAGCCTGCGGTTCGGAACCCAATCACGGAAGATGCTTTGTCGCGACGCGGTGCGGCCAGGACACGCCTAGCACTGATCGGGGCCTCATCCGCCCCCTTTGCGCGTCACCACGAACAGCACCGCCATCGCGGCCAGTACCAGAATGCCGATTTCTTGCCAAGCCATCTTGGTCTCGCGGTTGTTCGACTGCGGTCCATCCGTCGCCCGGTCGTACCGATCGCGACGGTCCATGTCCGTCCCTCTTCCAATCCTAGCACAAATACGATCCGATTTCTCGCGACCGTGCGAAGGCTGCGTTCGGATCGGCCAAAAGGCCTGAAAACTTGCGGAGAAACACGACGCGGGCACCGCGCTTCTGTCCGATCGCGGTGTGCGCTGCGATGGGTGAGGCTCGATCGGCGGGTTGGACGGACGTACGAACAACCGGGAGACGCGAGGCCGCGTGCTCCCGGCTGTTCGGGATCCCCGTCGTGAAGGGGACTATGGGCCTTGCGGCATCGACAGGGCATCCAACTGTTCAGGCGTCAGGGGCTGGCCGTACATCATTTGCGTCAGGTCGGCTCCCGTTTCGAGGTAGCTCCACGTATCGGTGCCCGGATCATAGTTGAGGAAATCGAACTGCAACGCGGTGGACCAGTCGGGCGGTACGGGGATCACCCCGCTGGGGCCGATCAACGTCCCCGTCCCGGCGTCCCAGGTGGTCACCGTGATCTGCCCGGTCGTATCGTACTCCTGGATGGCGGCGTTGGCGTGACAGCTCGAGCACGCCACCTCGCGGACGATCGAGTGGGCGGTATAGGGGGCGATGACGTAGAACGAGTTCCCCTGGTAGGTCGCGCTCTGGAACGAGGCCGTATGCACCTTTCCGTTCCGGTTGACGAGCAGTTTGAAACCGGAACGCGGAGGCGGCCCGAAGAACTTTTTGATGCCGTCATTGACCATGCTCTCGAAGTGGCAGTTGTAACAGGAGATCACGGATTGCGTATGGCAGGCCGAGCAATCCACAGTGGCCAGATGCGCGCTGTGCCCGATGTGCTTGCCCAGCGTCTCGACGGGATGGCACTGTTCGCATTTCGTGTCAATCGCGCCGTGGTCCAGCATGGACGCATAGGCGTTCCCGTCGCCGTGCATGTCGCCGGCCGTGTGGCAGTCGACACATTTCATCCCGGCGTCCCGGTGCACGTCGGGCAACCCCACGCCGCCCTCGGCGCCCTGGCGGGCGTGGCATCCGTAGCAGACCGAATCGTCCACCTCGCCCGTCGGGTTGACCGGATCGATGTGGCAATCGGCGCAGCTCGGCGTATAGGTCGCGGGATCGACGGGCGTTCCGTCGGCCAGCGTGGCGGCGTGGCAGCTTTGGCAGTGGAGATCGGCCATGGCAATCCCCGTCAGGGTTTCGAAGCCGCCGTTGGCGGCGCTGTAGAACGTCGCCTTCCCCTGCCGCGTGCCGTGCAGGGAATCCGGGAAGGAAGCATCCGCCTGCGTCCCGCCGTGGATCGTGATGGTCGTATCCGGGAACGTCAGGGCGAATACGTCGACGCCGTTGTGGCAGGTGTTGCAGGCCCATTGTCCCGTGATCCAGGGGTACGCGAACGCACCGTCCGGCGTGAACTGATCCGTCTTGCTCAGATCGATGCGGAAGATGTGGGTACGGATGTCGCCGGTGACCGGACCGGTTCCCACGCCGGGGTGTGAAACGGCCGACTTGACCAGATAGGGCATGTGGCAGTCGGTGCAGGCGAGGTTGGCCATGCCGCCGGTCAACGTGTAGTCCTTGCCGCCCACGCCGTCGGCGTTGTGGCAATCCGTGCACGACTTGCGCAGCCCCGGCGGGTCGCCGGAGACGTCCTGGTAGATCGTCGTGCTGTGCGGATCGTGGCAGGCGGTGCAGGCAAGGTTCTTGTGCGGACCGGTCGGACCGGCGGGCACATCGTCGGGATTGATGCCCACCAGCTCGTCATACTGTTCGTGATGCCGGATCAGACCGCCCTTGGCCCGGATCCGGTTGCCCGCCGCGACGTACGTCGGATAGTCCATCTCCCCGTCCCGCGTGTGGCATTCGCTGCACGCGACCGGCTTTCCGTAGGCCATGTCGTCCGCCAGGAAATCCGCGGTCGTGCGCGGCGTGGCCACCCGGGTGATGTTGTCGGGCCTCGGGTCTGCGGCGTGGAAGGAACCGGCGCCGTGACAGGCCTCGCACTGGATCCCGCCCGCATAGAACGTGCCGGCCATGCCGGGCAGGTTCTTCTGGCGGTTGAGGTTCCGCGTATCGCCCGGCTCGGACGTGTACGCCTTCCATCCCGTGGTGTGGCAGTTTCCACAGGTGTAGGGTTTATCGACGTCGTTGTCGTGGTAGGCGCTCATCGCCATCGTTTCGAGGTTGTATTGCACGGCGCTGCCGGTGATGATGAACCCTGCGGCGTCGATCCAGCGGGCCTTCCAGCCGTACCCGCCGATGACGTAGCTGATGTCGAAATAGCTCGACGGCGTACCGAGGGTGTTGTCCGTGCCCGGCTTGGGATCGCCGGGGGCGCTGTCATCATCCGTCATCAAGCCCAAGGCGCCCGCAATCGAACTGAACGGATAGGTCGGCATCTGCCCGTCGACCACCTCGTTGAGCTTGAAGGGGTGTCCGCTGTTGCGGAAGAAGCTGTAATCCGTACCCGTCACGGCCATGGCGCCGTGGCACGTCAGACACGTGTCGGTGCCCACGTATTCGGCTTTCGCCGTCGTCCCGTCCGGGACGTAGCGCAGGTATGCGTTCAGCACGTGGCCCGTCAGTTTCTCATACGTCAACTGGAGCACGCCCACCGCGTACGCCGTGTTCTTGATCCCCAGATCGCCGGCGTTCTTGACGTACTCCCAGTTCCACACGGCGTCCTGGACGGTTTGCAGCGTCCCGGGCGGATCGTCCACCACGCCGCTGAAGTCCCAGTACGGATAGTGCCCGAGATAGACGGCGCCTTTGGCCAGAATCTCGTTGAAGACCAGATCGAGCAACCCTTGCGTTTCATCCTGGACGCCCTCGACGATTCCGTCGCCGTCGTAATCGCCGCGCGCCCTCCGGTTCAACGTGGTCAACCCGGCGTGGCAGCGCTGGCAGGCGTTGGCGACGTTCTCGAACCCGTAGTCGGGATCATCCGGATCGTGGACCTTCAGGTTGAACGTGTGACCGCCGACCTTGCCCGCGCCGGGCTCCCCGGGGGCCGGACCGGGCGCCATGTGGCAGTCCACGCACGAGAGCAGTCCGGTATGGGCCGAGTTCGTCAGCGACGTGTTGCCGAAGTCGATGGCATTGATGCCTTCGAGCATGACGCCGCCGAGGGCATAATGGGGGAACGCGCCCTCGCCCGGCGCACGCCGGCCGTTGTGACAGCTCATGCAGGTGGCGGAGGCACCTTTCCCCGTGAAGGTCACGTCACCCGGCAACGTCACGTCATCGAAGACCCGCAGCAGCTTGTCGCTTTGCGGCTTGCCGTGGGCGGCGTGACAGACGAGGCAGTCGATCACCCGGTGGTTGGTCCGCCGTTCCGCCTCCGGCACGCCCTCCGTGAAGTCGATGTAGCCGTCCCCGGAGTGACACTGCGCGCAGGCCGTATGCGTCGGTCCGATGGGGTACGTGAAGGCGAAACTGTCTTCCTCCGCGTGCCCGGCGTGCTGCCACTCGTCGAACTCCTCGTGGCAGACGCCGCACAGGTTGATGCTGTTGTCCTGCCCCCAGATCGGCGTGCGGATGTAGGCGGGACGATCGATCGATTCGTGCGGCTCGTGGCAGGTTCCGCACCGGATGTTGCCGTTGTCCAGGTGCAGGGCGTGTTCGCTGTCCGGCGGCGGACCGGGCACGTCCGCGGAACTGGCCGGGATGCCCCACGGATGCGAGTTGGCCAGATGACCGCCGCCGATCCAATCCTCCCCGGCGATCTTGCCCGCCGAGTGGCACGACAGACACAGGTTCATCTGTCCGGCGGCGGCGAGCATCCCGCCGTCCGGAGCGCCCTGCATTGAATGGCACCGGCCGCAACGGTTCGGACGATCGAGAATGTGCGGCGGATCGAGCGCGGGATGGCTCGCCACCGACCCGTCACCGGTGAGGAAATCCTCGACCGTCCCCACGCCGAAATCCTCCACGGCAATCGCCATGTCCGTCCGGTCCAGCCGCCCGTCGGCGTTGAGGTCGAAGTCCTTGCGATATTCGCCGGCGGAGATCGCCTGGGCCAACTCATACGGGTTGTCCACGATCAGCGGTGTCCAGGGCGCCCGGATGGGCGGGCCGAGCCGTCCGCGCGGCCCGTCCGTGCGCAGGTCGCCCTTCGCCGAGGTCCGTGCATCCGTGCGGGCGGGATTCGCACCGGCCAGCGAGGCCGTCGTGCACGTGACCTGGAAGACCTCGACGCTGCCGTTGTTGGTGTTGGCGATATAGACGTTGCCGCCGGAATCGATGGCGACGTCGGCGGGCAGCCGCAACGCTCCCGGTCCGGCGCCGAATCCCACCAGGG
>CAZNQN010000081.1:0-6593 GCA_964574925.1 uncultured Phycisphaeraceae bacterium
GACGCCTTGGCCCATGACATGGTTGCGCTGCACGTAGTTCAGGGCCGTCTCCCGCGCCGCCGGCACGGGATCGACGCCGGGTCCGGCGTAGGCGAGGACGCCGATGGCGGACAGCGCCGCCGCATCGGCCGTCCGCTGAAGATCGTTCCGCGTGTTGTACAGCGTGCCGACGTCCACCGTGATCGCCGCCAGGCTCAGCAATACGGGCAAGGCGACGACGAGCTGGACGGCCACGGTGCCGCGCCGTTGCCTGGCACGATTCCGCTTCCCGTTCATGGCAAGACTCCTCAAGCTGGACGGGGGTTTCGTTCTTTGGCCCGTCAGGTTTGTTCGTCTCGGTTGCGGCTTCATCCGGTTTCACTTCGACGAGCGGTCTCTCGAAGGTCGGGGGCGTGTTTCGCCTCGCGACCGGTTCGAGAGACCGCTCCAGCCGTGTTCTTCCGCTTGCTTGATCCTCCGCCTCCGCAGGCGCCCGTCCCGGGGCCCGATTCAGTTGATCAGGAAGATCCTCACGTCGCCGCCCGTACCCACCGGGCACGGGCCCAGCGTATCCCCATGGGCAAGGTGGGCGTTGACCGCCGGCTGGGCGACCGTGATGGTGTGGGCATTTTCGGGATTTCCCGGCGGAATATGGCAGATGGTGACTTTCTCCTGACCGTTTCCGGTCCCCGGGCCGTCGCCGTCACTGTCGTCACTGTCGCCGCTGTCGCCGCCCTCACTGTCGTCGCTGTCATCGGAGTCGCCGACGACGCAGTTGCAGGGACCGGGCGTGGCGCCTTCGTTCTCAAGGAGCGGTGCGGCGTTCTCATCCACGGTGACCGTGTGGCTGGCATCGCTATCCGAGGAGTCGGCGCTTTCGCTGTCCTCGTTTGCCTGGCTGTCGTCGCTGTCATCGCTGTCGCCGGAGGCGCTGTCGTCGGAATCGTCGGAGTCGCCGTTGTGCGCGCCGTCGCTGTCGCCGGAATCACTGTCGTCACTGTCCACGGAGTCGCCTGAGGCGCTGTCGTCGGAGTCGTCCGAATCCCCGCCGCTGTCGCCGCTGTCGGTGCTGTCCGTGCTGTCACCAGACGCCTGGCTGTCGTCGCTGTCATCGCTGTCGCCGGAGGCGCTGTCGTCGGAATCGTCGGAGTCGCCGTTGTGGGCGCCGTCGCTGTCGCCGGAATCGCTGTCGTCGCTGTCGTCGGAATCGCCCGACGCGCTGTCGTCACTGTCGTCACTGTCGCCGGTGGGATCGCACATCTGGACCTGTCCGTCGGGCACGTCGTCCCAGCAGTCGCTTTGCGTCTTGGTCATGTTGACGGCCATGGCGGTCGCCGAGGCCGACACGTTGGCGAGCGAGCGCCCGAAGATGTTGGCGAAATAGAGCGGCGCCGGGCCGTTGGGCGAGTTCTCCGTCATGCGCACGGTGACGCGCACGGCGTTGGTGGGCGTATCCCCCGGCGTGAAAACGTAGGTTTCCGTTACGGAGTCGTAGACGGCCCGTCCAAACACCACGTCCTGGTCCGGCTCGATGGTGACGTCCTGTCCCATCACGGCGTTGCGCTCGACGTAATTGACGGCGGTCTCGGTGGCTGCGGGAATCGGGTCGTCCCCGGGTGCCGTGTAGGCCACAACACTGATCGCAGCCAGGGCGGCGGCATCGGCCGTCCGTTGCAAATCGTTCCGCGTGTTGTACAGCGTACCGACGTCCACGGTGACGGCGGCCAGTCCGAGAAGGACGGGCAACGTCACGACCACCTGGACGGCGACCGCTCCCCGACGCTGTCGTCTTCGATTTCCGATCCGTTGCATGACAACCCCCTCCATCTGTTGTGAAACCACCGGGGACGGTCCGACGTCCTCGGTCGTTGCGTGTTGATGCGCCGTTTTGTCGTCCGATCCTCGTCGCGTCCGGGCCGCCCGGTCCATGCGGATCGTCGCGTCCGGGCGATTGGTTCCCCCTGCAAAGACGCCGGATGACTTGCCGGTTCCTGCTCCCTGAAGACGGGCGCCATCGGCGGCACCGACTTCGACCGAGCAGGATGCCTCTTGCAACGTACGATTCGTCTGCCGGGAATGCCAAACGGACGGAACGTTTTTTCGTTTTCGCTTCCCACTTTGCGGAAAGCGGGAGGCGGGCGGGTTCGGTTCCGAGGAGCATTCTCGGACGATCGACGGGCTTCCCCGCGATGGCGTGTTTCGGGACGCGGAAGATCGGCATTCGGGCGCTTGGCCTCGGCGTGGAAAAAGGATAAGATATTGAAAGCGTTTCGAGGCGGATCCCGCCGTTATCGGAAGAGGGCGGAATCCGATCGAACGGGGGAACGACACACCTGCACGGGGGTCAAGAGCGGTCGTCTTCGGACGGCCAGTGAGGGGAACGATTCCATGCAACGCCGAGGATTCCGGGAACCGGTCCGGTCCGTGTGCACGATGACCGCGCTGTGGATCGGGTTCGCTTGGGGCGGCCGTCCCGTTTGTCGGGCGGGGGAGGTGACGGTCCGACCGGCCTGTGCCGAGTCGTGTCCGCCGCGACACGTCGAGGGCATCGAGGTCATCGACAAAGGCGCCGGTTCGCTGGCGGCGCCGATCGGCAGCACGTACAGCTTCCAGCACCTGATCGGGGGCGACGTGCGCGGCGACGGCAACACGACGTGCTTTTTCATTTTCGATCCGTCCGATCCGCCGCCCGGCGCACCGGACGATGTGGTCGTCTTCGACGGCGTGCCGGAGGACATCCGCACCGACATCCGCGGCACCGTGCCCACCGTCACGGAGTCCATGATCGACACGGGCGACGGCACCCGCACGTTGATCCTGGAGAGCACCTCCCCGTCGGGCACCGATCTGTTCCCGGGCGGCGAGACGGATCCGGACAACCCGAACATCCCCCTGACCGATGCGTGTCTGTTCGTCGGACTCGTCGACCCGCTCGACTGGGCGGGGTTCGGCGCGGTGCTGGACGCGAACATCATCTTCCTGAAGGACGGCGCGACGGTGGCCGGTCCGATCACGCTGGATCCGGCGCTGTTCGCCGATCCGTGGAACGGGCGGTTGCTGGTGTCGTTTTCGGGCCTTGCGGGACAGGGAATCAACCATGTGCGGCTGCGCATGCGGGTGGAGAAGGTGATCAGCGGTCCGGTCAACGCCTGCTGCATCGACGGTATCTGTCGCGGGGACGTGGACGAGCAGAGCTGCGCGTTTCAGGGCGGGGTGTGGCAGATCGGGGCTTCATGCGGGTCGGACCCCACCCGCCCGCAACCGATCTGCGATCATCCGCCCTGCGGATACGATAACGGGCTACCGCTGGACGATGCCGGCGGTCCGGTTTCCCAGTTCTCGCCCGACCTTCTGCGCGCCGCCGCCGGAGCGGATGATTTCGTCCTCCGGGGCACCGACGGCTACTGCGTCATCAACCAGGTGCGGGCGTGGATGACCCACGTGCAGAATCCCGCGCCGATCGATCCGTCCGTGGACTACCAGGCGGTGACGGTCACGATCTATCGCGATGCCGGGGGGATCCGCCCGCGCGGGGAACCGCGCAACGACGGCACCCATGAACCCGACGTGCCCGGCGGCATCGTCTATACGCGGACGATCCCCATCGAGCGGGTGGTTGTGACGGCGGAGCCGGTCTTATGTCTGAACGACGCCTGGCGCCTGGATATCCCCGTCGATATCGTGCTCCGTCGCAACCTCCGCTACTGGCTGGAGGTCCAGCCGGTAATGAACGCGGCGAAGGGGCAGGCGGTCTGGATGCTCTCGGAGAATCAGAACGAGTTGCCGGCGCGGGCGTTCGGTCCGCACCTGGGCATCGTGGGTTGGGGACAGGTCTCGGGCAACGACGATGCGTGTCCGGACGGATCGCCCCCCACCCCGCCTGCGGATACGCGGTGGAACCTGGCGTTCGCGCTGATCGGCGGACCGGGCGGGGCGCTGCGCAACGACGACTGCAACAATGCCTTGCCGCTGGAAGACGGTATCACACCCTACACCACGAACGGCGCCACCACGGACGGTCCGCCGGAACCGGCGACGTGTCAGTTTTTCTTTGACAGCCAGGTGGGATCGGACGTGTGGTTCGAATACACGGCGTCGTGTACGGGCGAAGCGGTGGTGAGTCTGTGCGGCAGCGAATACGACACGAAGATGGCCGCCTATGCCGGATGCGGTCGATGTCCGCCGGACGCTCCGCCGGTCGCCTGCAACGACGAGAGCTGTCTGTCGCAATCGGAAGTCAACTTCCCCGTGTCCGCCGGTGCGTGTTATCGCATCCGCGTGGGCGGGTTTCAGGGGGCTCAGGGGGACGGCATCGTGTCGGTGACGTGTCAGCCGCCGCCGGATGCCCTGGGGGCGTGCTGCGTGGACCTGACCTGCGCGGGGACACTGACGCGCAGTCAGTGTGAGGCGGCGTCGGGTACGTTCTTCCTGGGCCAAAACTGCGACACGTTCGTCTGTCCCATCGAGGCCCCGCCGCACGACGAGTGCCCCGCCTGCATCCCGCTGGAGACGGGTGTTCCGTATACGGGGACGACGCGCGGGTCCGGCGGCAGTGACGTCAGCTCCTGCGGGTTCAACGACCGGAACGACGTGTGGCACTGCTGGACGGCGGACTGCACCGGCAACGCGAAGATATCCCTTTGCGACCAGGCCGGACTGGACACCACGCTCGCCGTCTATGACGCCT
The DNA here is from genome assembly GCA_964574925.1 of uncultured Phycisphaeraceae bacterium. Taxonomy (GTDB): domain Bacteria; phylum Planctomycetota; class Phycisphaerae; order UBA1845; family UBA1845; genus CAZNQN01. The sequence continues at coordinate 4,667 of CAZNQN010000081.1, forward strand.
GCGGGGGGACCGAGCTGGGATGCAACGATGACGAATGCAATCTTCAGTCGGCCATCAACCCGCTGACGCAGTTGAAGCGGCTGGCCGTCTTCGAGGGCGAGACCTACTTCATCCGCGTCTCCGGCTTCAACGGCGCCGTCGGCGAGTACACGATCGTGGTGGATTCGTGTGTGAGCGGGTGCTGCCTGCCGGGGGGGCGATGCCTGGATCGCCAGCCGGCCGATTGCGAAGCCGCCGGCGGAATCCCCCTCCCGCCGGGCACGTTCTGCCGGGGCGATATCAACGGGGACGGGGTCAACGACGCGTGCCCCGCCTGTCCGCCGGTGACGAGCGTGTTCGCCATGCCGGGCGACGGCGCGGTGGATGCCCGCCAGCCGTATCCGCCCGACGACCCGACCGCCCTGCAAGGGATCGGTCCGCCGGCGGAGCCGATCCGGATCATGCTGGACCCGCCGGTCGTGGGCGCCCCGGCCGAGTGTTTCCGCCTTTGCGAAACGGACCAGCCCGCGGGGGGCGGCGCCAACGACATCGCGACCGTCGTCGACGAGGGCAACGGCGTCTATCGGCTGGAACTGCTTCGCCCGATCACGCCGTACGCCGTCACAAAGATCCGCTACTTCGGCAGTGCCGACCCGGTGACCCTGATATCCCATCCGGGCAACAGCGACGGCGACGCGTCCGTGTCGCCGCTCGATGTGGCGAAGTTGATGGATTGCTGTCTTCGCGCCCGGTGCCTGCCGACCTGGCGCGAGCTGAGCTGCGACATCGACCATTCCGGTTCCAACGGTGCGGGCGACCTGCTGCGCCTGATCGACCTGTTCAACGGAGCGGGGAGTTATCCGGCCGCCCTCGGGTCCGCGCAGCCCGATCCGAGCGGGTGCCCGTAGGAGGGGGCGTTTCGTTTACGTCCGCGTCGGTTCGGCGGTGAGGAACTGCGTCTCGCAGAGGGACCGGTACAGCTCGCAGCGGACGAACAGTTCCTTGTGGGTGCCGGTGTCGATCACCTCGCCGTGATCCATGACCACGATGCGGTCGGCGAACTGGATGGTGCTGAGCCGGTGGGCGATGATCAAGGTGGTCCGCCCGCGGGCGAACGTCCGCATGGCCTCTTGAATCTTCGCCTCCGACTCGGAATCGATCTGGCTGGTGGCCTCGTCGAAGATCAGGATGGGCGGATCGCGGTAGACGGCGCGGGCGATCGAGAGGCGCTGCCGCTGTCCGCCGGAAAGCGTCCGCCCGCCCTCGCCGAGGATCTCCTCGTATCCGCCGGGCAGACGCTCGATGAACTCCTCGGCCGACGCCTGCCGGGCCGCCGTCCGCGCCCGATCGACGTCGGCGGATTCCTCGCCATAGGTGATGTTCTCCAGCGGGGTGGCGGCGAAGACGATGGCCTCCTGCGTCACCAGACCGATCTGCCGTCGCAGGCTCGGCAGGGACGCCTGGCGGATGTCGATCCCGTCGAAACGGATCCGCCCCTGTTGCGGCTGGAAGAATCGCGGCAGCAGACTCACCAGCGTGGTCTTGCCCGAACCGTTGGGACCGACGATGGCCACCGTCTCACCCCGGCGGATGGTGAGGGAGACGTTCCTGACCGCCGGCGTCTCCGCCCCGGGGTAGGTGAACGTGACGTCCTCGAACGCGATGCATTCCCGCAGCGGCGGCAGGTCGATGCGACCGTCGGTTTCTTCGACCTCGGTGGGCAGGTCGATCACCTGGAAGATGCGCTCGGCGCCGGCGGTGGCCCGCATCACCCGCACGTACACGTCCGTGAGCCGCCGGATCGGATCGAACATCACCGACAGCGTCACGCCCAGCGTCGCGAAACGAGAGATGGACAACTCCTCGCGCAGCACGCGACCCGCCAGCCAGACGGTCAGGAAACTGACGACGATCACGGCCACCGTTTCCATCAGCGGGCTGACCATCG
>CAZNQN010000081.1:6603-8036 GCA_964574925.1 uncultured Phycisphaeraceae bacterium
TCGCTTGGAGGCGGGCGAGCTTGAGCTGCTGGCGGAGCACGCGCTGATCGACCTGAAGCAATCGCTTCTGCTCGGTCTGTTCGGCCGTGTACGCCTTGACCACGCGGAGGTTCTGGAGACTGGTGGTCAGCGCCCCGATCATCTCCCCATAGGCTCTCAGCAGCTTGCGGTTGGCTTTTTTCACGCTCTTGCCCACGCGCCAGAAGAGGAAGATCGCCGGCGGCGTCGCCAGCATCAACGTCAGGGTGATCCGCCAGTCGAGGAAGAACGCCAGTCCCAGGATGAACACCACCCGCAACGGTTCGCGGATGAACTTGCTGAACAGCGTCAGCAAACCGCGTTGGATCTCCTGGATGTCCTGCACGAAGCGACCCACAAGGTCCGAGGTCGATTCGCGGGCGAAAAACGACATGGGCAGGCGGAGCGTCCGTTCATAGAGCCGGCTCCGCAACGCCAGCATCGCCCGCAGGATCGCCTCCGCGATCATCACCTCGCCCACGTAGCGGCAGAGGTTGGCCAGCATGATCACCAGGACCAGCCCGGCGAGGATCCATTTCAGCACCGTCAACCGATCCCGGTCCGCGTCGGGCGGGAGCAGGCTCGCCGCCCACAGGAGCTTCCGGCTGGTCATGTCCGGAGGGCGGAGCGACACGTCCACGGCTCCACCCCCGGCGGATTCGTCCGATGTGCTGCGCCGCGGCGGGAGCAGACGGATCGGCTCCGTCGCGCGGGCGATGTCGGCGATCCATTCGGCCGGCGGTCGCCCCTGCGGATCGACCAGATCGTCGCCGGGACGGATGCCGATCGTTGCCAGGGGACTGTCGTCGTCGATCGTCACGACCCGCAAGACCGTGTCTCCCTTGACGACCGGGGCGAGCGAAGCGCCGAGGCGTTGCCCGGCCACCGTCCGCTGCGCCCAGCCGCGAAGTCCTTCCCGGTCCAGCAGGATCTTGAAGACAGGGAAAGCGCCGCCGAGCGTGATCGTATGGAGGCAGGCGAACAGGACCGTGGCCAGCAGACCGGCGGCGAGCTTGCCTCGGTATCGACACGCCATCCGCACGATCCGCCGCAGCTCCCCCATGTGGAGTCGCTCCTTGGGGGCGTTGGCCTTGGCTTCCACCGAGATGATCTTCGGATTCATGCCACCGGTTCCGCAACGAGGGATTCATACAGGGCGGCATGGTCTCGCCCCACGACGGACCAGTCGAACCGCTCACGGGCGAGCGTGCGGCGGCGAAGACGAGCCTCCGCCGACTCCTCCGCGCAACGGGGCAACAGGTGGCGCAGGTTTTCCCGCAACTCCGCCTGCGTCGGCGCACAAACCCGCATCAGGTCGCCGCCACGCGGGGCGACGAGGTGCGTGGCCAGCACCGGTACGCCCATCGCCAGGGAAAGCAGCACGGACGTCGGACAGCGAACGCGCAGACTCGGCA
>CAZNQN010000081.1:8046-8520 GCA_964574925.1 uncultured Phycisphaeraceae bacterium
CGCGGCCAGATCCGCCGCCGCGGCGAAGACCACCCGATCGGTCGCGCCTTTCCGCCGGATCGCCGCCTCCAGCATCTTCCGCCAGTCGCCCGGTTGCGGACCGGCCAGCACGACCCGCCATCCGTCGGCCGCCGGTCCCAGTTCCGCCAGCGCCTTGAGCAACGGGACGATCCCCTCCGCCGGTTCGACCGGACCGAGCAGCAGCAGGTTCCGCACCTCCTCGCGTTGGGGGACATTCTCATTCGTCCCTTCGAGACGCGAGAAGGTATCGACAGCCACGCCGAGCGGAAGGTCCGCGACCTTTTCCGCGTCGGTTTTCGCGCGCAGCTCCTCCCCTTCCCGGTCGTTGAACGCGGTGAGGATCCGCACGCGGCGCAGGGCACGCCCGTCGCGCCGGCGCCGGCCGAACCGCGCGAACATCCCTTCCTGCTGAAACCGGTCGTCGCAGAGTCCGCCGAGCGGGGAGAGCAGGAC
>CAZNQN010000082.1:0-8497 GCA_964574925.1 uncultured Phycisphaeraceae bacterium
CGAGATCAAGATCCTGACGGTCGAGGACCCGATCGAGTACTACCTGGAAGGCATCCAGCAGGTGCAGATCAAGCCGCACATCGGGCTGACGTTCGCGTCCGGACTGCGGGCGTTCCTGCGGCACGACCCGGACGTGATCCTGGTGGGCGAGATCCGCGATCTGGAGACGGCCGAGGTCGCCATCAACGCCTCCCTCACCGGGCACCTCGTCTTCAGCACCCTGCACACGAACGATTCCGTGACGGCGACGACCCGTCTGCTCGACATGGGCGTGGAGCCGTTCCTGGTTTCCAGTGCGGTCAGCGGCGTGCTCGCCCAGCGGCTGGTGCGGAAGATCTGCCCCGGATGCCGGGAGGAATACGTCCCCGACGCCGTGGACGTGCCCTCCGATTTCAAGCTCGAACCGGGGCAGACGGTCTATCGAGGTCGGGGCTGCAAGGAATGCCGGCACACCGGCTATCGAGGCCGGATCGGCATCTTCGAGCTCCTGATGATCAACGACGAATTGAAGGAGATGATCCTTCAGCAGCGATCGGCCGGGGAGATCCTCGCCGTCGCCCGCAAGCGGGGGCTCAAACTGATGCGCGAGGACGGATGGGCCAAGGTGCTCAAGGGCATGACCACCATCGAGGAAGTCGTCCGCGTGACCAAGGTGGACGCTGCCGCTTTGACCGATTGAGCGAACGTCCGCCCCCTGCAACGCCTGGATGCGCCGATTCATTTCTCCGGCACGCATCCGAACTCATTCCGTTCGACTTCCACCGTTGCGAGGCAGTCCGACATCCGCTCGGCCTCGGGAAACGAATCCGCCGCTTCACCCGTTCACTCCGGACCTTCCAAACCCCCTCATGCATGATCCCAGAAAGGGCGACCGATTATCGGCGACCGCACCGACGATCACCGCAGGTTTTCTACGGACACGGCCTTGCGGTTATCGGGAAAACGCTTGCTTTTCAATCTCGGTTTCGATTACAGTAGTATGATCCGCGCAACGGCTGCGTCAGCGTTGCCGATTGATTCCAACCGATTGATTGGAGGGAGAGTCGTCTATGGGTGATGGGGGCTATGGGGACGTGAAAGGGATCGTTGAAGCGAGGAAAGGTTTTCCACATTGGCGGCGGCATGGGGTTCGGCCGCGACGGTGGAATGCATGGACGCCGATGACGGCGGCGCTTCTGTTCGGGACGGCGGTCTGGGGCGCGCCGCGGACGGTTCGCGTTCCTATGGAGCGGGCGATCGGGGGCGTGTCACCGGCACAGCGGGCGGCGGAGCAGAAGAAGCTCCACGCCGAGCTGATAGCCGCCTTGCCGACAGGACTGATGCCATCGAAAGCGCTGGAAGTCGCGCTGACGGACGATGATCGACAGGCACTGATGCCGCCGGGCGGCCGGGCGGGCATCCCCCTGCGGATCGGCGTGGTCAAGGCCGTACCGGCGAAGAAGGGGAAGGTCGAACGAGGCGTCTTCCCCGCCGGCGTCTTCGAGCGCACCCCGGACGGCGGGGCCGTCTGGGCGATGAAGATCTCCTCGCCGGGCGCCCAGGCCGTCCGCGTCCATCTGAAAGACGTTGCGCTGCCCGAAGGCGCGAAGATGTACTTCTTCGGGCTGCCCGGACAGGTGGACGGTCCGTATACGGGCACCGGCCCGGCGTGGAAAACCGTGAGGAAGGGACCGGACGGTACGCCGCGCGGTGACTTCTGGACCCGTTCGGTCATCGGGGAAACGGGCGTGCTGTTTCTGCGGTTGCCCGGACCGGAGGGGAAAACCAAACGGCGCGACGTCTCCTTCGTCGTCGCGGAAGTGGGGCACATCGCCCGCCGCGTCCCGCAGGCGGCCGGACCGCAATCGCACGATCCCTGGCCCTGTTCGGGCAATGCCCCTTGCCTCATCGATGCCAACTGCATTTCGGGAACTCCGGCCGATGCCGCCAAAAGCGCCGCCGCCAAGTTCGAATGGGTCGAAGGCGGCTTCCTGTTCACCTGCACGGGGACGCTGCTGGCGGATACGGATCCCAACACGCAACGGCCGTTGTTTTTGACGGCGAATCACTGCATCAGCAGCAGCAACGGCACGCTGGAGACGTTCTTCTTCTACACCACGGATACGTGCAACGGCCTCTGTCCCGACAGCATCGTCACGGGCGGGACGCCTCCGCCGGCCGACACCGTGGGCGCGACGATCCTGGCCACGGGAACGGAGGGGGATTTTTCCCTGTTCGAGCTGAACCAGGCGCCGCCGGCGGGGACGGTCTTTCTGGGATGGAACACCACTCCCATCGCGTTCAGTACCGGGGCCGACCTCTATCGCATCAGCAATCCCAATTTCGGCCCGCAGGTGTTCTCGCATCACCGGGTCGATACGTCCACGGGAACGTGCGCCGGCGTTCCGCGCGGGGCGTGGATCTACAGCCGGGACATCGAGGGGGCGACGCAGGGCGGCAGCAGCGGTTCGGCGGTGCTCAACGCGGCGGGCGAGGTCGTGGGCCAGCTGACCGGTTGCTGCGGATTCAACTGCGGGGACGAATGTGATGCGACCTCCAATGCCACCATCGACGGCGCGCTGGCGTTCTATTTTCCGCAGGTGGAACCCTTTCTGGACCCGGGCGTGTGCGTCTGCGGAGACGGGGTCCGGTGTGGGGCCGAGCAGTGCGACCCCCCCGAGGACAGCGCCTGTCCGGGCCAGTGCCGGGCGGATTGCACGTGTCCCCCGCCACCGGGCGACGAGTGCGACACCTGCACGCCGGTGATCGAAGGCATTTTCAACGGCACCACGGCGGACAATACGGGCCTGACCGGCGACGACACGAGCTGCACGTCGGGCGACACCATCGACGAATGGTACTGCTACGCCGCATCCTGTACGGGCTTTGCGATTGCGCGCCTTTGCGGCAGCGGATACGACACGGCCATCTCCGTCTTCGACGCCTGCGGCGGGGCGGAGCTTGCCTGCAACGACGACTTCTGCGACTTGCAGGCAGAGGTTTCGTGGAGCGTTGCCGCCGGGCAGACGTACAGGGTCCGCGTTTCCGGCTGGGGCGGAGAGGCCGGTCCCTACACGCTGTCGATCACCTGCTCGCTCTGCAACCCACCGCCCTCGCCGGCGCTGGAGCGGATTCCGGTGGGCGGCGGACAGACCGCCGACGTCACCAAACTGCGCGCGATCGCCATCACGGCAGGGGATCCCGGCAAGAGGTTGGCGATCCGCGTGACGTTCGTTTCCTTGCCGCCGCCGTTCGACGTGGCCGACGGTTCGTCCGCCTGGGTGGGACCGCCTTTCCTGAAGTGTGAAAACTCGGGGGACGATTCGGATCCGCTCTCACCGGGGGATTGTCCCAACCCCAGTTCGGACCCGGCGGATGTCACGACCCCCGCGGCGAGCAAGTACGCGCTTTTGCAGTGCGACCCGGAGTATCGCGACTGGAGCGCGGAGGGCGTCATCAACATCGTCGATCCGTTCATCGTCCCCGGCGGCGTCTACGAGGTAGACGTGATCGAGGAAGGTTGTCCGTTGAACGATGCGGGGAGCTACTCGCTTCCCCTGAGCGTCGGCACACCGATGTGGGGCGATCTGGTCGGGGATTGTACGCCGCGTCCGAACGACGGTTTCTGCACGCCGGCGGATGCCTCCATCGACGTGACGACGGACGTCACGGCCGTGCTCAACAAGTTCAAGAACACCGGAACCGCTCCCCTGAAAGCGCGGGCGGACGTGGAACCGGCGACGGTGGACTTCCTGATCAACATTGCCGACGTGACCCGTATGCTGGATGCGTTCCGCGGCAATCCGTATCCGTTTATGCCCGGTCCCGTCCCCTGTCCCAATGGGCCATAAGACTTCCGGACGGGGCCGGAGCAGGACAGAAACGGTTCGCAACCGAGCAACGTCCGGGGAACCGGAAGGGGGTTGAGACCGGTGCGCACGGTGCCCCGCTCTCCCGCCCCAGGCGCTGCGCGGAGATTCGCGCGTCGGCGCGTCCGACCTCAAGGGACCGGGGTTCGGAAGTCGAGACCGAGAAGCTTCCTGGCCCGCATGTTCGATACCCGCTTTCCCCGCACGGGGGCGTCGCGGTCCGTCCAGTCGATGGCGGGCAGGTTCCGCATCGCCAGCATCCGATCGTACCATACCCGGCGCAGTACGGGATGACCGTCCGTGAGGTTCAGCACGCCGTGATACGGCATGCGAAGGAGGCGTCTGACCGCTTCCACAATGTCATCGCGGTGGATCAGATTGACGTAAACGTTGCCGTCGTCGCGCGTGGTGCCGGCCTGAGCGACGATGCGCGGTTCCGCCTCCCGGCCCGGACCGTGGATTCCGCCCAGTCGAAGGACGGTGACGGATCGATCGGCGCGGCTCGATACCCGCGCAACGTCCGGATCACGACGGGGGAAGGATGGGGTGAACGCGGCCAGAGCGATCCGTTCGCTCTGAAGCAGTATGCGCCCTTTCTCGTCGCGGGGTTCGGGCGGCGTGTCTTCCTCCACCCACGAGCCGTCGTCCCGACCATAGACGCGCGTCGAGGACGTATACACCAGTCGGCGAACCGGCGTCGCCGGCAGCACCGACGCCAGACTCCGCATCCCATCGAGGTAGACCGTTCGATAATCCGCGATACGCGCGTTCGGGGCCACCGTCACCACGACGGCGTCTCGATCGGCCAGCAGTTCCGCCAGCCGATCCCTCTGAGAAAGTTCGAGGACGACGGTGCGGAGACCGGCGGCGCGAAGCGCCTCGGCGCGGGCGGAGCTTGTGGTCGTGGCCGCCGCGTCCATCCCCTCGTTGAGAAGGGTCTCGGCCACCGCCAGCCCGACATAGCCGCAACCGATCACGACCGGCCGGCGCATGTCCACGGTGGAGGGCATCGAGCGTTCTCGTGTTCGTGGTGCCCGCGGGTTTGACGCCTCCGTTTCCGGTCCCCTCCGACGGCATCGTCGGTGGTTTCCGGGGCCGGGAAATGCCCGGAAAGACCGGCGTTTATGAGCCCGTTTTTTTCGTCGACCCGGCGCCGCGCAGGGCGGCGACCTCCGGCGGCAGCCGGAACCGCGACGGGGGGATGTCCGCGTTGAAGCGTACGGACTCATAGACGATCTCGATCGCCAGCCCGCCGAAGTGCTGCACCCGATGGAAAGGCAATCGGATCCCGTCGACTTTGCGGTAGTCGGAATAGACCGTGCGGATCCCCACGTATCCGACCGGGCCTTCCGTGCCCATTTCGCTGGCGATGAGCAGACCGGTGTCCTTGGCGTAGAAGCGCGTCTCCTTGTCACCGTTGTTGGCCGTCAGTTCCACCTTGTAACACGGCGTCCCTTCGACGTCCTCGACGCCGACGCACTTGGCCTCCTTGAACAGCTTTCGCCAGTGCAGATCGCCGTGGAAGAAAGCGAAACGAAGCGTCCGCTCACGGGCAACGCCGTCCCGAATCGCCGGGCCTGTCTGCGGATGGATATACCAGACCACATCCCCACTCACCCCTTCCCTCCGCACGGTCCCGTCGGGCATGTGGGTTTCCTGGAAGAAGGCGCTGGGTTCGGCGAAATACATGGTTTTGTGCGCGGGGGCGTCGGCGTTGGGCGGCGTGAAGCGGGCGCGGATGATGCGCGTGTGGAGCTTCTCATAGGCCTTTCGCCCGCCCGTGACCTCCACATAACGATCGAGCACTTGCGCCCCGGTGGGAAGACCCTCTTTCTGAGCCTGGACGGTTCCCGCCGGCAGAAGCGCCCCCCAGACCCCGAGCATGAAAACCCACCGAGATACGTTTTCCGCCGACGCGAGCGCCGGGCGTCCGACGCCCCTCCCGATCCGCGTTTCTTCCCCATGCGATCGCGTTTTCTCGCCACGAGCCATCTCGTTTCCTATCCCGTTTCCAACCCGGTCCCGGTGTTCCCATGTGGAGATTCGCGTTTCCTCCTACCTTGCGGGGATCATACTCCGAAACACATCGGCGGTCATCTCTTACGCCCGGTCGCGGGAACCGGGGTCAACCTCCGAGGTCCGCCCCATGGAAGCGCATCCCGGCCGCATCAGGCGGCAGGCTCACCTTGTTTGCGTGCCGCGCCGCAACCCCGGCCGGCATCGAAAGACGACCGGTAACACGGGCGATTCATTCCGCTACGCAGGTAGCGGAAGATCCCACGCGCAAACAGAGAGGAAAAGTTGGGCCTGCGTGCTCAGGAATCACCCGTGCCGTTCGCGTCGAGGTTCTCCAGGTCTTGCGGTTGCAGGGGTTCGGAAACGCGATAGGTGCCGTCGAGCCACCGGCCCAGGTCGACGAGTTTGCAGCGCTCGCTACAGAACGGCCGATGGGGCGCCTCTTCTCGACGCGACACGCGGATGATCCGGTGACAGATGGGACATTCATAGACGGGCATGAGAGATCATCCGATCCTTGTTTTCTCTTTGTGTATGTCGCCGATCGCACGCCTGCGAACACTTCGAACCCGGCGCACGACAACCGGCGGTCCGGCACCGGCTTTCGGTTCATCGACGACCGCTCAATCGCCCGAACGTTTCTTCGATCCGCCGCCGTCGCCCGCCGAGGTCTTCTTGTCCGATTTCCCGGCGGATGCTTCCTTGTCCGCTTGGGCGGCCTTTTTGTAGCTCTCGCTGCGATAGTCCGTCTGATAGAAGCCCGACCCTTTGAAGATGATGCCCCCTCCCGTGCCGATCCGCCGCCGGACGGGCGCGTTGCAGTCGCACGGTTTCGGATCGGACTTTCGCAGCCGCCGCCGCGGCGGCTCGGTGATCGGCTGAAACAGCTCGAACACCGTCCCGCATTCCGTGCATTCATATTCATAGGTCGGCATCGTCGATTCTCCTGCAATGGCTGCCCTCTTTCCCCACAGCGAACGGATGATCCGCGATACATCGTCCGCTTCTTCGCATATTCCGAGCCGTTCAGAGACGACCCGCGCTGCCACCCGCTCGCATGCGGGCACGCCTGCCTGTGCATGGCACGCAGACGGGCACGCGGTCACGGTTCTGTCTTTTCACGCCATCAGCCGTTGCAATGGATTTCATTCCTGCACTTCCGCGGCTTCTTCCGGCGGGGAATGTTTCCTCCCGTTTCCATTCGGCGGTGATGCATCCGGCGGTCGGGACACGATCACCTTCGCCGGCCGCAAGACGCGCTCGTGCAGCCGGTACCCCTTCGTCACCTCCTCGATGACCGTATTGGGCGGATGCTCGGACGTCGGTTGTTGCATCAACGCCTCGTGCTGCGTCGGGTCGAACGGCCGGTGCAGGGCGTCGATGCGCTGAAGTCCGGCATCTTCCAGCGCCCGCTTCAGGTTGGCATACACCAGTCGGACCCCCTCCATCAGCGCCTTCGGATCGGCGTCGGCCTCGGCCGCCGACAGCGCCCGCTCGAAGTCGTCCAGCACCGTCAGCAGCGATTTCATCAGCTCCGCATTGGCATAGCGAACCGCCGAAGCCGTCTCGTTGGCCGTGCGCCTTTGCAGGTTGCGGTAATCCGCCTTGGCCCGCGCCAGATGCTCGGTCAGTTGCTCGACCTTCTCCCGCAGGGCATCGGCACTTTCCTTGCCGGCTTTATGCGTTCCCGCTTCTGCCCGCGCGTCGTGGGGGGCAGCCTGCGCTTCCTCCCGTTTCGTCGACGGCGACGTCGCATCCGTCGTCTCGGTTCCGTCCGGAACGATGATCTTCGGCGTCTTCGATTTCGACTTCTTCATGGCGTCTTCCCGCTTCCGATCCGGTGGAGGCTTCGTCGGATGCTCGATCCGAAGCCCCGTGCGCTTCCCGGTTCCCGCTTCACCGATTCGCTACCCGTCTCCGCCCAATCCGGAGAGATACTCCCGGAACCGTTCGAAGAAACCCTTCGATTCGGGCAGCACGCCCCGGTCTTCCGTCTCCGCGAACTCCCGCAATAGTGCCTCTTGCTTCTTGTCGAGTTTCTTCGGGATCTCCACCACGATCTGCACGATCTCGTCTCCCCGCCGACCGGTCCGCATGTCGGGCAATCCCAGCCCGGCCAGGCGGAACAACTGCCCGTGCTGCGTGCCGCGCGGGATCTTGACCTCGGCCTTGCCCGTCAGCGTCGGAACCTCGACCTTCGCCCCCAGCGCCGCCTGGGTGAAACTGATGGGCACGCGGCAGACCAGGTCGCCGTTGTGTCGTTCGAGGAACGGATGCGGCGTCACCCGCACATAGCAGTGCAGGTCGCCGCGCATGGATCCGCCCTCCCCCGGTTCCCCCTCGCCGCGGACGCGGATCGCCTGACCGTCGTGGATGCCCGGCGGGATGCGCACGGTGACGACCCGCTCCTTGATCGTCCGCCCGCTGCCCCCGCACGCCGAGCACGGCGTGACGATCTCCGAACCCCGCCCCCGACACGCCGGGCAGGTGGTGATCACCCGCCCGAACAGAAACCCGCCCGCCTGTTCGACCTGCCCGTATCCGCCGCAGGTCCGGCACGTCCGCCGCCGCGAGCCGGGGGCCGCCCCGTTCCCGCCGCACACGTCGCACAGGTCGCGCCGCGTGAAGCGGAT
>CAZNQN010000083.1:0-8457 GCA_964574925.1 uncultured Phycisphaeraceae bacterium
CATCGGATGCTTCCTCTCCGTCGCGGCGGCGCGGGCGGTCGAGGACGATCAGCGGAGCACCGCGTTGACCATCTACAGCAAGGCCACCCCGGGCGCCGTCCCGCCGGAGCTGTATCGTCCCGTGGCGGGGCAGTCGCCGCCCCGGGGCGATCTGTCCGGACGCATTCCCGGGTATGCGATCGTCAAACAGGAACGCGGCGTTTCCCTGAAAGGGGGACGGAGCACGATCCGCTTCACGGACGTGGCCGCCTACATTGATCCGACGACGGTCTCGTTTACGTCGCTGACCGATCCGGAAAGCACGCACGTGCTGGAACAGAGCTTCGAGTTCGACCTGGTCAGCACGCAAAAACTCTTGCAGCGATACATCGACCGGGAGATCACGGTCGAACAGGTCCGCGGCGAGCGCATCGAGGCGGTCCGCGGCACGCTGCTCAGCGCGGACAACGGCCTGGTCCTGCGGACGAAGGACGGCGGCATCCGCGTGCTGTACCGATATGCCAACATCCTCTTTCCGGAACTTCCCGGCGGGTTGATCACCCGACCGACGCTGGTGTGGGATGTGACGACGAATCGGCCCGGTCTCCATCGGACCCGCGTGACCTACGAGACCAAGGGCATGACCTGGTGGGCGGACTACAACGTGGTGTTCACCCCGCACGAGGACGCCAACCGCGGCACGCTCGACATCGGCGCCTGGGTGAGCATCCTCAACCAGTCGGGCGCGACCTACCGGGATGCGAAACTGAAACTCATCGCCGGCGACGTCCACCGCGCGCCGACGCCGGCCAAAGCCATCGCGGGCTTCAGGCAAGCCCGCGCCCGAGCGATGGTGGCTGAGGCCGACGCCGGATTCGAGGAAAAGGCGTTCTTCGAATATCACTTGTACACGCTCGGCCGGCCGACCACGCTCCCCGACCACAGCACAAAGCAGATCGAACTCTTCCCCACCGCCCGCGACGTGCAGTGCGAGAAGGTGCTCGTCTATTACGGCGTGCCCGCCCGTTTCTACTACTACGGCGGTCCAATGACCGATCGCAACCTGGGCATCCCCACCAACAAGAAGGTGGACATCTACCTGCGCTTCAAGAACGAAAAGGCGATCGGCATGGGTATGCCGCTCCCCTCGGGGCGCATCCGGGTGTTCCAGAAGGACACGGCCGACGACTCGCTGGAGTTCATCGGCGAAGACACCATCGATCACACGCCCAAGGATGAGGAAGTGCTCGTCAAGATGGGCAGCGCGTTCGACGTCGTCGGCGAGCGCAAACAGATCGACTTCGCCGTCGATTACGACCGTCACTGGATGAAGGAGACGATCGAGATCAAGCTCCGCAACCACAAGGACAAGCCCGTCCGGGTCCTCGTGAAAGAGACGCTCTACCGCTGGGTGAACTGGGAGATCGTCGAGCACACGCACGATTTCAAGAAGATCGACGCCCGCACGATCCATTTCCCCGTGCGGGTCGACAAGGACGGCGAAGTCACCATCCGCTATACCGTGCGCTACACGTGGTAACGGGCACGCTAGCGAACGCGGGCAGAAGCCGCGAGGTGATGAGCAGGCTACCGCCTGTCTGTGCGGGCGGGCGCGCACGCGGAGGGGTGAGGGAGCGGTAGAGCGAACGGCGAATGATGCAAGAACGGAGCCGCCGCCTGCGTGTGCGGCAAACGGCGGCGGTTCGCGCTGCGGTTGACGGAAGGGGTCGACCCGCTACAACGGAACGGCATGAAACCGTTCGACTCGTTTGCCACCCTGGTGACCGCGGAGCGCGAAAAGCGGGCCAACTTCAAGACGATGCTCTCCTGCGTGATGCCCCGCCCCATCGCCTTCGTCTCCACGATCTCGCGCGACGGCGTGCCCAATCTCGCCCCGTTCTCCTTTTTCAACGCGGTGGGGTCGAACCCCCCGGCCGTGGTCTTCTCCCCCTGCACCAAGGCCGACGGCACCGACAAGGACACCCTCCTCAATCTCCGCGAGGTAGGCGAGTTCGTCGTCCACGTCGTCTCGTTCGGAATCCGCGAGGCAATGAACCGGACCTCGTTCCCCTATCCCCCGGAGGTGGACGAATTCACAGCGGCCGGGTTCACGCCGTTGCCCAGCCGGTTCGTCAAGCCGCCGCGGGCGGCCGAGTCGCCCGTCCACATGGAGTGCCGCCTGCTCCGGATCGTTCCGGTGGGGGAGGGGCCTTTGTCCGCCAACATCTGCATCGGCGAGATTCTCTGCTTTCACATTGCCGAGCAAATTCTGCGGGAGGATGGGACGGCGGACCCGGCGGGGCTCGATCCGGTGGGGCGGCTCGGCGGGGACGAGTACGCTACCATTCGCGACCGGTTCACGATGTCGAAGCCGACCGATCCGTGAGAAAATCCACAGGGGGAGTGCCATCCATGGTGGCACCCTGCCGGGGATTCGGATCAATGAATCGACCGATCCGAGCCGATTTCTACGAGGAATCGGCTTGCTTTTTTCCGGGCGGTCGCGCTACACTTTCCGCGCGCGGCGCATCGAAATCCGGTGGAGTCATCGGCGTCGCCTTCGCGGCGGTGCCGCTCCCGATCAGGGAGAGGGGAAGCACAGGGACGTGCGACGATCCCCCGCACGACGTGTGCGACGTCGTGCCCGGCGGGTGCGTCGGGCGAAGCCGCATCCGCCGGCATCCATGCCGTTCGCACGTCGACGCGGAGCGCAGCAGCGCGGAGTTCTCCCGTCCGCCTGATCATGCGCTTCGTGGTTGAGGGCAACCGCCGTCCGAATGGGCGGCGTTTCCATAACGCATCACCCGCCGTCCCTTTTCCGCGTCCCGCTCCGCCGGCCCTGAAAAAGCCTGCTCGTTTCCCGCCGACCGCGGACCCGCTACAATCGAAGCGACCGGAGCGGGACCGCCGATCGACCCCGTCGAGGGAAAGACCATGAACGACCTGCTGGGCGTACTCGTGAACCTCGATCGGGACGGCTTGCTGTGCGTCGCCCTGGTGGCGGTGATCGTCTTCCTGGCGACCAGCACCCGCCGCTCCGCCCGCCGCTGTCCCCGATGTCACGAGATCAACCGCGACGTGGCCGTCTACTGCGCCCAGTGCGGCGCGAAGCTTCCGAAGCGGTGAAGGTTCCCTCCGCCCCATCCTCCGCATCTGCGCGCGACACGCTTCCGTCCGCGCTGCGGGCACGCATCCGTCGCGCCCTCCTGCGTTGGTACGACCGTCATGCCCGCGATCTTCCCTGGCGGCGCCGGCGGCACGATCCCTACGCCCAGTGGGTGGCGGAGATCATGCTCCAGCAGACGCGGGTGGAGACGGTGATCCGCTACTACGAGCGGTTCCTCCGTCGTTTCCCCGATGTGAACCGACTGGCCGCCGCCCGTCATGATACGCTGCTGAAATACTGGGAAGGGCTCGGCTATTACCGGCGGGCGCTGCACATGCACGAGGCCGCCAGGCGGATCGTGAAAGAAGGCAACGGCCTTCCGGCAAGCGCCGAGGCGTGGCGGCGGTTGCCGGGGATCGGCGAATATACGGCCGCCGCCGTCGCTTCCATCGCCTTCGGAGAACCCGTCGCCGCCGTGGATGGGAATGTGGCCCGCGTCCTCGCCCGGTTGTTCGGCGTCACGGACGCCGTCGCCACATCGGAAGGCAGGCGGCGGATCCGTGGGATTGCCGACCGGCTCGTTTCTCCCTCTCGCCCGGGCGACTTCAACCAGGCCTGGATGGACCTTGGCAGCATGGTGTGCACGCCGCGCGGGCCAAGGTGCGACGTCTGCCCGCTCGCTTCGTGCTGTCTCAGCGCCCACCGTGTCGACACAGTCGGATGGCTACCGCGACGCGGCCGCCACAGCCCGTTGCCCGAGATTCGCGCCCTTGTCGGCGTGTTCGTGCATGAGGGGAAGCTGTTGATGCGCCGCCGGCCTCGCGGCGGGTTGTGGTCCGGCCTGTGGGAGTTCCCTTCGCTGGAGGAGGCGGATGGCGGAACGATCGCTGCGAACCCCGGGCGCGGATCGCGGAAATCCTCACCTCCGCCGGCGTCTGCGGGAACCCATCGCCGGGCCGTGACCACTCTCGCCCGACAGGTCGGCGTGACGATCCGCGGACGACCGAAACATGCCGGGCGGATCGTTCATGATCTGACCCATCAACGCTGGATCTTCGAGGTCTGGACGGCCAAGGTGGAACCGACGTCCTCCGGGAGGAACGTCCTGGTCTCGAAAGAGTGTAAGGCTGCTTGCGGCTGGTGGACCATGGAGCAGATTGGTCGTCGGAGCCTTTCTACAGCCATGCGGAAGATTCTATCGATCGCCCAGGAATTGTAGCGGAAGTGAACCCCTCTATGTTCATCTGTTCGGGGTTTCGAGTCGCCGCGTCCCAGGAGCAAAAACAGGTTTCCGAACTGTTAACGATGGGCATGTACCGAATCACCGATCCGGACCGATAACACGCCAGGCGGCTGTTTTCTCCGGATGCGAACGGCAGAGTCGTAACTCTTGAAACGACAAGTACTTATGGCGAACGGACGTCCCTTCCCCAAGCTCGTCTCGGCGAATCTGCCGGGAACGGAGGTTTGTCATAAGTACTTGTGGGAAAAGGAGTTACGAATCATTGAGCTGGAAACTGCGGGATCACGAACGAAAGAGTGTAGTAAAGGGCGTCCTTGTTTTTTCGGCGGTTGGATTTCAGTGAAGCTGGAATAAGAAGAAAAATTTCTTGACAAGTTCTTTAACCGATCTAGAATGCGGACCATTCCACGTGGGCTTGACTTCAGACTCGAGTCGAGCAGTTGCACCGTGGCCGCATAGCGGTCGCCTTGCGGATACGCTGGTTCGAGGATGGCCTACCC
Source organism: uncultured Phycisphaeraceae bacterium (assembly GCA_964574925.1). GTDB lineage: Bacteria > Planctomycetota > Phycisphaerae > UBA1845 > UBA1845 > CAZNQN01. The sequence continues at coordinate 4,829 of CAZNQN010000083.1, forward strand.
CGGGGCAAGTAGGCGTGTCAACGGTCAAGGGTTTCTTTTTGGAGGAGTCATGTCATGATGAGGAGGAACTTGGGCCGAAAGAAAGCGTGGACGGTGCTTGTTTTGACGTTTGCAGGGCTTGTCCTGACGGGAGCTTGGGCATTCTCTGCGTGGGCATCTGATCTGGATGCGGACGTGCCGGTTCAATCAGTTACGTGGTGTCCCAAGGCGTGTGGGAACATCAACTGCCACGGCAACCCATGCGGATGCAAGGGGGTGGATTGCGTCCTGACCTCGGCGGCAAACTAGGGGGCCCGTGTTTCGTCCCGATGCCCTAGGATGCGGCCCGTAAGGGCTGGAGAGGGGAGGGAGCTGGGAGCCCTCTCGGCGTCTGCTACAGGGCCGCGGATAGGTAGTCGAAAAGCCCGGAGGGGGGGAACTACGACACCCGAGGTCTCTGTTGCAACCAGGAGGAAGGGCATGGGTGTGAAGGGGCGTGGGTGGTGGCTGGGGGGACTTTCCTGCCTGATCGTTCTGCTTCTATTGGTTGGAGGGATGGTGTGGTGGGGCTCACGGAAGCCGCCGGGGGAATGGAAGCCAGGGTATGGGGATGAGGAGATCCGTATCGGATGGGAAAAGGAGAAGAGTTGGGCCCACCAGACGTTTACGCCGATTCGGGACGATTCAGCGTTTCGGGAGGCGGTGGGGAACATCGCCGTCCGGTTGCAGGAGGCTGTCGATCCCAAACAAGTGGATCAGTTGCGGGAAATCCTCTACAACCAGTTGGTCTGTCGTCATTCGGGGTCGATCGAGTGTTATCGTGAGCGGTTCATCATTCCGTATGGCGCCCCGGAAAAAGGTTTAGACGAGTTTCGCCGGGAGTGGGTAGAACGGATTTATTCCCTCGTCTTTGGCCGTCAGCTTCCTCCGGGCTGGGAAGAGGATGCGGAGAGTGTGTTCGAGGAGTTTTGGAAGCAGGAATACGGGGACGGGGCACATCGTTTCAAAGAGGTCGCATTGGGACCGAAAGGATCGTTGATCGTGATCGGCCGGGTCCAGAGTGCATTCCCCGACTCCTTCTTCACTCCTGAAGAGCTGCGGCATTGGAAGTCTTGGCCGGGGGCGAGTCGACGTCGATCCGTGGAGTTCCATATCGGTGGTCGCTCTTTGGAAGAGATCGTCAACAAGGTCGGTTTCTGCATCTATGCCGAAACGGCGATGATCGTTCGGAGTTTCAATGGAGACGTTTGGTGTTGGGCGACGGATTGGTATCTTGATCCCGAAGATAGGCGGTGGCGAATCCACCAATCCGTTGCCGTTACACTTCGCGGCCCGTATCACTGCCCTCTTTGATGGTCTTGGGGAACGGTGGGTGTGAGAGAGGTCGACGGTCGTTCGGGTTGTGTGAATTCGGATCGGCGAATGAGAACGAAAGGGAAGGGGGAGAGCCGACATGGCGCGGTGCATATGCGCTTGCGCCGCGGACGGTCATGTGTGTGGTGCGGCGAGGCGCGGTTTTACCCTCATTGAACTGCTCGTTTCGATCGGGATTCTCGGGCTTCTCGTCGGTCTTGTGGTCCCGGGATTGTCAGCTGCGCGGCGACAGAGCATGCGCGTGCGGTGCCTCGCGAATCTTCACGCTTTGGTGCTGGCTTCCGGGGTCTATGCGACTGAAAGTCGAGAGGACCTACTGATCGCCGTTCATCCCGTGGCGAACCGCAACCCCCTCCACGACGAGGGTTTTTTCGATTACGGCGGCAAGACCGGTGCACGCAATGTCTGGGAAGGGCGGCGGTTGGGCCCGCTCAGTGAGCGGACAGCTGAAACCCGCCCCCTGAATCGGATCCTTTTCGCAGGCGCTGAAGAGATGGGCAGGGACGGGTTTACGGTTTTCCGCTGCCCCGCGGATACGGGCATTCCAAGCAGGACTCACGCGAACAATGATCGTTTCTGGGATCCTGCCCTGGGACTTCAGCCTCTTTTCGACTCCGTGGGAACGAGCTACGGCGCAAATGCCTATCGTGCCCGGAGTCGCGGAGGGGAGGACGGTCTGAGGCGCTTCTTTTCGGTCGGTCTTTTTCTTCGGGCGACGAGCCGGGTTCCCTTCCCGAGCCAGACGGTATTCTTATACGAGGGTGTGATGTGGTACAACGCAGCCTCTCGCGATCGGGAGGCCCCGTTGCGGTGGCAGGGGGTGCGGGGCTGGCACGGGGAACGAAGCGAGTACAACGTGGCTTTTGCGGATGCCCACGTGGACCGCGTGCCGACTCTTGCGGGCGAATCGTGGCGCGGGCAGCAGAAGCAGTTCACCCGTCTTTACCTCCGGGGCCGAGGGTTCCGGTTCGACTGCCTGCCTTCACCCCCGATCGAGGATCCCCCCACGACCTCAGGGGAAGGGTTTCAGCCCTCAAGGGGGATGTGAAAAATGAATCTTTCTCATCCAAGCGCATTTCCTGAAACAGTAGACCTGCACGTGGGCCGTCGAGATCCGCGAAATCAGCGATTCATCATGCGGGCCGACGCCTGCGATTTGAAGCACACCACAGAAAAACGATCAAGTACGTCGTGGGGGAATCGGGTCGGTTGGGGTGGATGGATCGGGATCAACGTGTACGTTTGTGTCTGCTTTCTTACTGCGCCTCCGGTGGGCGTCGTCGGTGTGACCCGGATGGGCGAGCAACCGGCGTGGAAACCCCTCCAGGTGCCCTTCGGTCTTCGGAACATTTCCTTGCGTGATCCGTTGGTCCTCAAGCGAGTGGAATATGGGTGAGGAACCCGGAGCGTAGACGCCGGGCAGTTGCCTCGGACCATTCCACCAGGTGAGGCGGTCATTGTGAAGGCGGTATTGGAGCCGTGTCACGGTGTGGGGGAGTTTGCGCAGAGCCTGCGATTCTATTTCGCCGGTTATCGCCGCTCCGTCACCGTGAGCCTGACGGGGCGTTACGTTGCGCCGTTTCCAAGGAGCATCGACCTCGGGACGTTCTCCGACCGAACGGTGAGGGAAATCGTGATGCATGATGTGGCAAAACAGGCTGGGCTTCGGATTGCCTGGGCAAGATGTAGTGACGAACGCATTGATATCGAGGCGTCCGAGGACCGATTGCGGGTGGTGGCGGCGGCGCGGGAAATCGGCGAGTGGATCGATACGTTTATTGATGTCTTTTTCGAAGGCGATGCTGCCTCTCCTCCTCACCGCATCTGGCTTCACGGAGTGGCATCCGGGGGGCTGGTGGTCGATCCGGAAGAACTGGCCTTCGGTTTGGTTCCCACGTCCAAGGGGACAGTCACCAAACTGCTCCGCGTGCGTGCCGTCGATGGTCATCCTCTAGGGCAGTTGCAGACGGCATTCGATGATGAGTTGCTTTCGGTTCGTTTGGTTGCGAGGGACGTGCGGGAGGCACGCTATGCCGTCACTGTGTTGACCGCGAGACGGCAACTGCTTGATACGTGGCTGACGCTGGCCGCCCCGGATGGTTCCCGCGGTATCAAGGTACGCTGTTTCGCCACGATCGAGTAACGAAACGAGAGGAAAACATGCTTGCGCTCCGGGAGCGGGCCTGCCACGGGGCGTATCTCTGCGGGAGTGAATGCGGCGAAAGGGCTTACGGTTTCGCCGATCCCGCTTGTTCCTTGCGAACCTGTTCAACAGG
>CAZNQN010000084.1:0-8433 GCA_964574925.1 uncultured Phycisphaeraceae bacterium
TGCCCCCCGATCCCGGACAGCACGCCCCCGTCGCCACCCTGATGCGAACCGGGACAAGTCCCAGCAACGGAAACGATCGGGCGTCGGACGTCGCCAATCTCAGATTCGTACGGGGAATCGGAAACAGCGTAAAGGTGCCCGCGGCATCCGGGGGGACGAAAACGGCCGCAAACATCATGTGGAAATCCCCACCCGGCGTATCCGGCGGAACGCCCCACCACACCGTGGCCCCGCACTGGAGCCGGCTCCAATCGCAGGCGGGCGGCCCGAAGGCGGAGCCGAGAATGTAGTCCCCGGGGAACTCAAAGGAGCCCTCATTGTTCACCCAGACGGGCGTGCAGAATCCGGCCTGACAGTCCAGTTGACTGTCGCCGGGCGAACCGGTGGGAAGCCCCTGGAATGCGGTGATACAATCGTTCTGCGTGGAACACGCCGGCCTCCACGCCGTCAACGCGCCCACCATCCCGGACGAAAACCCGCCGGTGTCCAGTCCCGTGTACCACGCGGCCAGACGGTTCTCGTCCGGGGAGGCTGAGGGAGTGCGCAGATCGGTGAAGCGGAACTCGAGCCCCACGCCCACCCCGCCCCCGGGAAGGAAGATCTCGTTGTTGCCGATGGACTGGCCCGGGCTCCCCGCCGCCGGTCGGATCCAGACAAATCCGTCCGCCTTCGCCCGGACCCCGCCGACATCTGTAGTCCAGTAGTCCACCGGCGGCTCCGACGCGATCACAAAGAGATCCGCATCCGCCGGATCTCCACTGCCGCAGAACGAGGGGTCCGCACACTCGAACACGCCGTCGGAATGGTCGCACGCCGCCCCCGTATCACAACAGGTGCCGTCGTTGTATTGATTGCTGCCGGGCCCGCACGTCCCGTATTGACCGCAGTCGGCGACCACGATCTCGTACTGCGTATCGCCGATCTGCGGCGGCTCGTCCTGGATGTGTGACGGGTCGCCGAATACGCTTCCGCCCAGGCGCCAGCCGATCCGGCACCCCGTCAGCGGTTCGAACACCATCCAGACCCGGTCGCAGTCGTAGGGGATCTCTCCGAGCGACGCCGACAGCACCGCCGGGCCGATCGGAATCCCCTCGAACACCGTTATCGTTCCCGGCAGCGGCGCCGGCACCCCGCCCGCCGAACAGACCGTGTCCACCATTCCCAGCGGATCGCCGTCCCAAAGCGTCACCCGCACGGACGCCTGCGTCACCGGATCGAGCGAATCGTGTTCGATCGTCAGGTCGAACCCCGTCAGAATCCCCCCCGGTTGCCAGCCGTTGCCGAAGATCATCTGGTTGGCGTGCAGCGTCCCCGGGACGGAAGCCTTGAGTGGAACGGAGCACCCGGAGTCGTCGGCCACCCGATACACGTCGGCCTCCGCCACCCCGCCCGACGCGACCCGCCCGACGCGCGTCTCCGCCTGGACGCTTCGGATCGTGGGCACCGACCTCGGAGCCGGCTCCCAATCGGCCAGGACCCTCCCGCGCTCGATGGATCGGACCTCCTGTCCCCATGCGCCCGGCACGGAGAGGATCGCACTCGAAACAAACACCGTTACCGTCGTCACGCCGCGAAGCCGCTTACGGCTTCGACCGCACCATGTGCCGTCGGAAAGAGACGGAATCGATCGACGATCGGCCACGCGATCCGCTTGCACACTCATGATGATTCCTCCGGTACGGGATATGGAAAAGCAAAACTCCGCTCACTTTCCGGAAAGAAAGTGCGTCTCTATGGGATGAGGAGGCGGGTTCCGATCTGATGCCGAACGGAACATCTCTGCGGAGAAACGGAGAGGAATCCCTTCGAAGCCATCGGGAGCACGATCGTTGCAAGCAACGGGATGGACATGCGCCGCTCACGTGGAGACCCTCTCTCGTCCGTCCCCGGCGTGTACCCCAAACAGCGTAACCGATCGGCCGGCCGGCGTCAAGACACTTTTCAAGCGAGGATTGAACAAACGACGTGCGCGCGGCGGAGCAATGTCACATCATGCACGGGCACAAGGGGCGCACAGATTCTTACAAGGAACCCGAGGAGGCATACCACCCGCGGAGGATTCGATCAGGGTTGCTCGGGCAGGGGGGCGAGATCGAGCGAGGCGCGGGTGATCTCGCAGAGGGTCTTCCAGGTGGCGGCTGCACGATCCAGCAGGCCCATGTTCTGCAACGCCAGCGCGATATTCGCCAGTACGTCCGGGTTCTGCGGCGCTTTCCGGGCCGCCTGCTCGAACTGATCCAGCGCCAGGGCGAACGTATTGCGCTCCGCGAACATCAGCCCCAGTTGATAATGCAGTTCGATGGATTCCGGATCCGCCTCCAGCGCCCGCTTGAGGACGGGAATGGCTTCATCGATCCGGCCTCGCTCCCGCAGTGCCAGGGCGAGCTTCGTCATGGCCTTGAGATATTGCGGATTGATGCTGACCGCGCGGAAGAAGCAGTCGATGGCGCCGTCCAGGTCGCCCAGTTGCCGCAGCAACAGTCCCAGCCGGTAATGCAGGTCGGGATGGTTGGGGCGCGATCGGATCAGGCGACGCAACGCGTCCGCCTGCTGCTCGAGCACGCGGGTGAGCTCCTGGTCGAGCGGTCCCTCCGGACGGGCGCTGACCGAAGACGGGGCCAAATACCGCTCCACCTGCTGCGGCGCGGAGACGAGCAGTTGCAGCCGGGACAGTTCGCCGAACAGGAGGGTGGAATTGGGTTCGACCTCCCCGGCCATCTCCAGCGTCGCCTGGGCGCCCGCCTGCTCTCCGCGGGCGTGCTGGGCGACGGCCAGTCCGCAGTAGGCGTCCACGATGCGATCGTTGATTTCGATCGCCCGGTTGAAGGCGTCGGCCGCCTCCGTGTAGTTCCCTTCGCGCAGCAGCGACGTCCCCATCTTGATCACGGCTTCGAGATAGTCGGGGTTCAATCGGACGGCTTTCGTATAGGCCTCTTTCGCCCGCCCGTGCTCGCCCATCTTCATGTAGACGTCGCCCAGGTGAAGATACTGGTCCGCGCACTCCGGACGCCGTTCGATCAACGCCCGCAGTACTTCCACGGCGTCCTGCAACCGTCCCGCCTCGATGCACGCCGTCACCAGTTCGTCCCGCGCGTCCCAGTTGTCCGGCTCCAGGGTGATGACCCGTTCGTATTCCCGAATGGCCTCGTCATACCGCCCCGCCCGGAAGTAGAGATTGGCGAGCGTCAATCCCAGGGAAAGATCGTCCGGTTCGCAGAAGCACAGATGTTCGTAGTGGGTGATTGCCATCTCCACGTTGCCGAGTTTCAGGTAGATGGCGGCGAGGCGTTCGTGGGCGTTCCGCAGCCGCGGCTCGACGTCGAGCACGGATTCATAACTGACGATGGCGTCTTCCGTTCGACCGAGCTTTTCCTGACAGAACCCCAGGGCGAACCAGACGGCCGGATCCTCCGCGTCCTCCTCCTGCAGCCGTCGCAGGTGTTCCACCGCCTCCGGGGTGGAGCCCGTCTCGTCCAGGACGCAGGCCAGTCCGATCCGCGCCGCGCGGTGGGAGGGGTCGATCCGGATCGCCTTTTCGAACAGTTCCTTCGCCCGGACGTGCTGCTGCTCGCGGAGACGGCGGATGCCGAGGCGGCAGAGGCGTTCGGTGTCCTGCGGATGGTCACGAACGGCCCGTTCCAGGGTAGCGGTGGGAAGACCGTCGTCGACGAGCGTGTCCCGGAACGCGGCGGCCAGTTCCGCGAGCAATCCGCGACCGAGGATTTCCAGCAGGTACGACATCGTTCCCCCCGCGTCTTAGGACACCGGCAGCGCCGCCAGCGCCTTCGAAGCCGCCTCGTACCGGTCGTTCAGCAGCAGCGCCTTGCGATAGGCCGTCCGCGCCCGGCTCACCAGACCCTGCACCTGATACAGGTTGCCGAGCAGGTAGTAGACGTCGGCGTACTCGCCGCCGGCCTGGACCGCCTGTTCGAGACGGGTGGTGGCGTCGGCGTTGCGGTCGGTCTTCTGATAGAGTTTGCCCAGTTCGATGAGCGCCTGGACGCAGCGAGGATCGATGCGGACGGCCTGTTCGTTCTCGCGGATGGCCTCCTCGTCCCGCCCCAGTCGTTCCAGCACCCGCCCGCACTGGCAGTGCAGGACGGGGTGATCCGGGTTTTTCCGCAGGGCCGTTTCCAGCGCCCGGTGGAGCATCGCGAAGACCCGCCGGTCCATCTCCCCTTCCGGAATCGCCAGGAACGCATCCACGTAATCCGGCTCGGCTTCCAGCAGGTTGGAAAGCTCCTCGATCCCGCGTGTGTCCTCGGGCGTCTCCTCAGGCGGGATCACGGCCCGCACGCGCGTGCGGCAACCCGCTTGGCGGGCCGCCTCCGCGGCCTGCGCCAGCAACCACCCGATGCGGGCGTCGTGAGGGCGGATGCGCTGAGCACGCTGGAGGCACGCCACCGCCTCTCCCGGTGCGTTCCGCACGCCGCAGCACATGGCCAGGCTCACGAGGGCGTCGGTGTGGGAACGGTCGATGTTGGCCGCCTGGAGGAACCGCATCTCCGCCTCCTCGAACTCCTCGCGGGCGGCGAGCAGCGTGCCGAGCTGGAAATGCAGTTCCGCGCAGTCGGGGAACCGCTCGATGGCGTCGCGCAGGGTCCGGACGGCTTCCTCGCTCCGACCGGCCGACCACAGGGTGAGGGCATGGCGGATGCGGGTGGTAACATCCGCGTGGGGTTCGGCGGCCGCCCGGGAGAGGGCGTGCGCCGCATGCGCCGCTCGCCCGTCCGCGAGCAGCGCGGACGCCAGCAGCGCCGGCAGCGAGGCGTCGGTACAGCCGAGGCGACGGGCCTTGTCGAAACACTCGATCGCGTTTCGATAGTCCCCCGCGTTCAACAGACAGACGCCCCGTCGGACGGCGTCCAAGGATTCGTAATGGCGCCGGACGCGCTCCATCAATCCTTGCGGAGACGGTCCCGGCGCAGTCGTTTGTCGTTGATCGGAACGGATCACGGTATCGGCTCCTGCGCACAGACGATTGCCCGGCAGGTATATCGGTTGCCCGCCAAGGGGAGATAACTCCTCGCCCCGATCGCCCGATAACCGGGGCATGGCAAACGCCGATTCCGCTGGACAGACGCGAACCCGCCCCGTAGGCTTTCCGCCTGGATCGGAGCGGACCGGCCCCGCCGATCGAAAGGATTCGATGCTCGTCGACGCCCTGCTTGACGCCGGCCGACATCGGCCCCGAACCCTCGCCGTGGAGGACCCCACGGTCCGGTTGACCTACCGGCGTCTCGTCCGCCTCGCGGCCGTCTTCCGGAGGGAGATCCTCGCCCTCAGCGACTGCCCGCGGGTCGGGATCATGCTGCCCGCCTCGGCCCTGTTTCCCGCCGTGCTGTTCGGAACGTGGTGGGCGCGTCGATGCGCCGTGCCGCTCAATTTCCTGCTCGCCAAAGAGGAGATCGCCCGCATCGTGGAGGATGCCGGGCTGGAGCACATTCTCACGATCCGGCCCTTTTCGGAGCTGGTGGAGGGATTGCCGGTCGCGCCCGTCTACCTCGAATCGTTGCCGCTGAAGCGAAGGCTGCTGGCGCAGACCGTCCGGCCGCTGCCGCCGCCTCCTTCCGTGGAACCCGACGAGACCGTCGTCCTCCTCTATACCTCCGGCACCACGGCGGAACCGAAAGGGGTGGAGCTGACCTGTCGCAATCTGCACAGCAACGTGGTGGACTCGATTGCGGCGTTGGGACTGACGGCTCCCCAGATGCTGCTCAACATCCTGCCGCCGTTCCACGTGTTCGGTCTGACGGCCAACGTGCTGGTGCCTGTCTTTCTACAGGCGTCGGTGGCGGCCGTGCCGCGATTCCATCCCGTCCATGTCGTCCGCACGCTGTCGCAGAAACCGATCACCATCATGATGGCGATTCCGAGCATGTACGCGGCCATCCTGCGCACCAAGTCCGCCACCCGCGAGACGTTCCGCTCGGTGCGCCTGGCGATCAGCGGCGGCGAGCCGCTTTCCGAGTCGGTACGGGAAGGATTCCGGGAACGTTTCGGAGTCTCCCTTTGCGAAGGGTACGGTCTGACGGAAACGTCCCCCGTGGTGGCGGTTTCGTCCCCCGAAGACAACCGACCCGGAACGGTGGGCCGGCCCATTCCTCACGTGGAGGTTCAGATTCGTGATGAACAGGGACGCCCGCTGCCCGCCGGGGCGGAAGGGGAAATCTTCCTCCGCGGACCGGGCGTGATGAAAGGCTACTACCGCAAACCGGAACAGACGCGGGCGGTGCTGAGCGGGGACGGCTGGCTGGCCACCGGCGACATCGGCCGCCTCGACGCGGACGGATTCCTCTTCATTACCGGACGCGCCAAGGAGATGCTCATCATCGGGGGGGAAAACGTCTTTCCGCGGGAGATCGAGTCCGCCCTCGAAGCCCACGAGGATGTCCTCCAGGCGGCGGTGATCGGCGTGCCCGATCCGTCGCGGGGCGAAGCGCCGGTGGCGTTCGTCCTGCCCCGTCCCGGCACCCATCCGGAGGAGATGGACCTGCGCGGGTTCGCCCGCGAGCGCCTGGCGGGGTTCAAGGTGCCCAAGCGGGTGATCGTGCGGGAGGATTTGCCGCGCGGTCCGACGGGCAAAATCCTGAAACGCAAGCTGCGCGAATTGCTCGACGGCGCGTAGGGAGACATCCCGCGCGGGGGCGGGAAGCGGATCGCGTCTTGTCGCCATGCGAAGGGTCGGTCGCCCCGCTCCGGGGACCGATGTGTACGCGAGCGATTCTCCCGCTGTTCTCTGCGCATTTCTTGGACCTTCTATTGGACCCACGGCGCCGCGGCGGTTGTCCGATCGGTTTGAAGTCGAAGGAAAGACGGTCGTTCGGCGCCCTGTTTCGCAGCGCCACGGATTTTCGGACGCGGCGGGGGAGAGCGTGAAAACCCGCCGGCCGGTGGCGTGAAATCGAAACGGGCTTGACCGCGGGAAGCGTTTCCGCTAGACTTTTCACAACCATGATGGGCGCAGGATGCCAGCCTGGTTTGTCGCGGCGGACGCTCGAGGGGGCGGTCTGTGGGGGCGCCTGCGCGTGTTGTTGTTGCGGCTGTTGTTGTACGGGCCTGAACGGAGGGACGCCCTAGCCGGAACGTGATCTGAGATTCGACGTGCTTCGCAGAAACCGGCCCACGGGCGTCGCCCGATGGGCCTTTTCTTTTGCACGTCGTTCCGCCTCATACCGGCACGGGGCCGAAAGGAGACCTGACCCATGGAAATGTACATGGACGCCCGGGCGCTGGGCACGCCCATCACCGAGGACACGCCCACGGAGGAGGTGATCGCCTGGACGCTGGAACGCTTCGCCCACCAGCGTCTGGTCATCACCACGTCCTTCGGCATGGAAGGGTGCGCGTTGATCGACATGTACGCGCGACACGGGGTACCGCTGACGGTGGTCTACCTCGATACGATGTTCTTCTTCGAGGAGACCTACCGCCTGCGCGATCGCATGGTGGAACGCTATCCGCACATCCGCTTCGTCAACCGCGGCACGTCCCTGACGCCGGAAGAACAGGAGAAACGCTACGGACCGAAGCTGTGGGAGACCGACCCGGACCTGTGTTGCAAGCTGCGCAAGGTGGACCCGATGGCGGAGGTGATGGCCGAGGTGGACGTGTGGATCACCGGTCTGCGGCGCAGCCAGTCGCGCACCCGGGCGAACCTGCAACTGATCGAATGGGACTGGCGCTATCAGGTCCTCAAGGTCAGTCCGCTGTACAAGTGGGAACGCCCTCAGATCTGGGCGTACGTCCGGAAACACGACGTCCCGTACAACGAACTGCACGAAAAAGGCTATCCGACCATCGGTTGCACGCATTGCACCCAACCGGTGCCCGGCTCTCGACCCGATGAATACACGCGGGACGGCCGATGGGCCGAACATGAAAAGACCGAGTGCGGACTGCACGGGTATGGCATCTGATCCGCCGGATGCGCGAAAGGGGAAACGCCGTCATGACCGGGGAAGTCAACGGGAAAGAGAAGAAGGAGTCCAAGGTCGAAGTCGCCAAGCGCAACAGCCGCCACCTGCGCGGCACCATCGCCGAGACGCTGGCGGAGGACGTCACCCACTTCGGCAGCGACGACGTGCAGGTGCTCAAGTTCCACGGCGTCTACCAGCAGGACGACCGCGACGTGCGGCACGAGCGGCGCAAGGCCGGACAGGAGGAGGCGTATCAGTTCATGGTTCGTTGCGCCATCCCCGGCGGCGTGCTGACGGCCGAGCAGTATCTCAACCTGGACGAGCTGGCCGATCGCTACGCGCACGGATCGCTGCGCGCCACGTCGCGGCAGGGGTTCCAGTTCCACGGCGTGATCAAGTCGGACCTCAAGGCGACGATCGCCGGCATCAACGCCCGGCTGCTCACCACGCTGTCCGCCTGCGGCGACGTGGAGCGGAACGTGATGGCCTGTGCCGCCCCCGTCGCCGACGAAGC
>CAZNQN010000085.1:0-8428 GCA_964574925.1 uncultured Phycisphaeraceae bacterium
ATGCTGTTGCTGGACGTCACGCCGCTGTCGCTGGGGATCGAAACGCTCGGCGGGGCGATGGGCAAGCTGATCCTGGCCAACACCCGCATCCCCTGCAAGGCCACCGAGATGTTCACCACCTTCCAGGACGGTCAGACGGCGGTGAAGATCAACGTGCTTCAGGGGGAACGGGAGCTGGCCAGGGACTGCCGCTCGCTGGGCGTGTTCGAACTGCGCGGGATTCCGCCGATGCCGGCGGGCATCCCCAAGATCGAGGTGACGTTCCTGATCGACCAGAACGGGATTCTCAACGTGACAGCCGTGGAACAGCGAAGCGGCAAGCAGGCGAGCATCCAGATCCTGCCGTCGCACGGCCTGACGCGGGAGGAAGTCCGGCGGATGCAGGAGGAGGCGATCGCCCACGCGCGGGAGGACATGAGTGCCCATCACCTCATCGACGTGCGGACGACGCTGGAGTTCGATCTGAACAAGGCCGAGCGTCTGCTGCGCGAACACGGGTCGCTGCTGCCGGAAGAACAGCGGGAATCGCTGGAGCGGGAGATGGAGGAGCTGCGGGCGCTTGCACAGACGTGCGACGACCCGCACGTGCTCAACGAACGGCGGGAGGCCTTCAACCGGGCCCTTCTGCCGCTGGCGGAAAAGGCCGTCACCGTCACCCTTCAAAAGGACGAATCGTAACACGAACGTCGGACACGGCGGGCGAGGATCCGCCGCAAAGCGCAACGAAGAGGAGTAGACCGCCATGGGAGGCGTCAACCCTTACATCAAGCAACCGGACGTCCGGTTGCCCACGAAGACATACAAGATCACCTTCCTGCCCATGAACGTGACCGTCGAGGTGGACCCGGAGAAGTTCCCCTACGATCACAACGGTCTGCCGGGCAGCATCCTGGACATCGCGCTGGGGCACGGGATCGAAATCGACCATGCCTGCGGCGGTGTCTGCGCCTGCTCCACCTGTCATGTGGTGGTCAAGCAGGGCTACGAGACGCTCAACGAAGCCACCGAGGAGGAAGAAGATCAACTGGATGAGGCGCCGGACCTGAAACCGACGAGCCGGCTGGCCTGCCAGTCCGTCCCCGACGGCACGCAGGACGTCGTGGTGGAGATCCCCTCCTGGAACCGCAACCTGGTCCAGGAAGGTCACTGACCGGCGCTTCGTTCGGCCGGGACGCACACCCGACCGTCGCGTCCGGGAAACGGAAGATCGACCATGACTGAGAAGCTCACCTGGGACGATGCCGAGGAGATCGCGCTCGCCCTGCTCGAGCGCTTTCCCGACATCGATCCGCTGACCGTCCGCTTCACGGACCTGCACCAATGGGTCTGCGAGCTGGAAGATTTCGACGACGACCCGAAAGGTTCCACGGAAGGGAAACTGGAGCGCATCCAGATGGCCTGGTGGGAAGAGTGGAAAGACGCCCGGGAAAACGCGTAGGGCGTTTTTCGTTTTCGTGTCCCGGCGCTTCGTGTCCCGAGCCGCCGGCTCAAGCCCGCGCGATCGAACCGTCTCCGAACGACTCCCCGGGCGCTTAAACAGCGCTGCGACCGCCGAAACAGCGCCGCGACCGCCGGAACAGAGCCGCGACCGTGAGGGAGCGGTCTTTGCCCGCTTCCGAATCGAACCTACGAACTCTTTCGACCCGCGGAACGCGTGTCAAAACAGTTCTCACCGGTTCGAACCGGTGAGGGCGGCGATCCGTCGCAGAACCGGTTCTTCCCGCCGGCGGAGTTCTTCACGGAGACGCGTTTCCGGCCAGTCACGGCGTGCAAGATCCTCGGCGATGTCCACGAGGACATCCGCCAGATCGCGCAGGGCATCCGGCAATCCCTCGATCGGTTCGTCGACACGGACCCGCCAGCGCCCCTCGCGGCGGACGAGCGTCACCTGCTGCAACGGGACCCGGTCGGCCACCTGATACGTCACCACCGCCCGGTCCCCCTCGATGCGCTCATCCACCAGTGTCACGTGTTCGGAGAAGACGCCGACGATGTCCGCCACGGCGGATCGATCGACGGCGTGCGCCGCAGCCGATCCCAGGCGTTCCCGCACCGCCTGCACGAGCACGTCGTTGGCGCGGACCAGTCGATCCACGGCCAGCAGCAATTCGATCACGGCTGATCGCTGCACCGGCAGGAGATAGGCCGTCAGGGCCGCCGTCCGTCCCGCCCGCCGGTCGGCCCGCAAACGACGGACAGTCTCCATCGGTGAATCATTCGCCGAAACGACCGCCCCGGAAGATTGCGCTGCGGGCGCATCCGCGCGATCGTCCTGCGAGGAAGTCTGGCGACAGGCGACGCCCGAAAGCCATCCCAGGGCGAGGACGAGCAGGATCCAAGCGGGTTTCGCGATCTTCGTTTTCCGAAAACATGTCTCAAGACGGTGAAGCGGCGCTATCCCTCTCGGATGCGGGTGGAGGACCGCTCCTTCGCGCGGGCTGAAGTTCCCGGCTTGCAACGCAAGAACGGCCAATGTGCGAACGCATTTCGCGGAATGGGGGAGCGGGTTTTTCTCCGATCCAGACGGATGGCGTTCCGCTGCTTCGCATGGGAGAGGTGCCATCAGGTGTTGTACTTGGGCACGCGGAGGCGCTTGGTTCCGGAGCGGACGACGTGCCCCGACGGGTCCTCGAAGGTGGTCACGATTTCGATCTCTCTGCCGGCGATCGATTTCCGCGCCCAGCGAAGCTTCAGGTGGTAGCCGTACCCGAGGATGGGCGAACGGATGGGCTGCACGCGCTTCGTCGGGATCCGCCAGTCACTGGCCAGCGTCCGGGAGACTTCCCCGTCCGGTTTGCGCTCGACGACGTAGAGCTGGACGTAGAAGCTTCCCTTGCGGAGCACGCCCAGCCCCGATCCGGGATCGAGGTAGACGCGGAAGTGGATGCCCTCCGGATCGAGATCGCCGGCGGCGTCGAGATTCAGCCACGGCTTCTGGTCGAACAGGCAGACCACCTGACGGACCGGTTTGCCGTGCGACCAGCGCGCGCCGGTCGCGCGGCACCCGGCGGCGACGGCGAACGATACCGACAAGGCGAGCACCGGCCAGGCGGTGCGCCGTGTAGCGCGTTTCTCGAACGTACAAAGCGGTCCTTTCTCCGTTGGATGCGGATGGAGTACCGCGGCATCGCGCGGGCTCAAGCCTGCGGCTTGGAATACGGCTCGGAACGCGAACAACGCTTGCGAATCCCGTTCTCGCCCGTGTGCTTCTTCGTCCATGGCGTCTTCGACGCTCCTCAGTCTTTCGCCGTCGGCGGGGCCGCCGTCGGTTTCCGGACGAGTTGCGGACCATAGACCGCCGCCTGGGTGGTGGTGGTCGTGCTCCGGGTCGGCAGTTTGGGCCCGTAGGTTCGCGGCTTGGGCCCGAACTTGCCCTTCGGGGCTTCGGGTTGCTCGTTTTCCTTTGCCGGCGGCGTCGGTCCGAGATCGCGGCGGGGGCCCATCAACGATTCGTCGGGGCGGATGCGCAGCCCCTCCAGCAGGGGGCTTTGCCGGATCGTATCGGGGAGCACGAAGCGATCGCGCTCGGCGATGGACATCTCCCGCGCCTCCTCGTCGGTGCGCAGGATGTCCACCGTCATGATGATCAGCAGTTCCGTCTTGGTCTCCGAGACGTTGGTGGTACGGAAGAACGGTCCCACCAGCGGCAGGTCACCCACCAGCGGCACCTTCGTCTTCCCCTCAGAGCGGCGCGAGGTGATCAGTCCGCCGATGACGATCGTCTCCCCGTCGCGCACCGTCACGTTGGTCTGCACTTCACGGGTGCTGAAGACGGGTTGCGTGACTCCCTCGGAAAGCTGGATGTTCTCGCCGGAGACGTTGGAAATCTCCTGGTCCAGTTGGATGGTCACATACCCGTCGGGACTGATCTGGGGCGTGACGGTCAGGATGATGCCCACGTCCTCCCGCCCGGTGGAGTTCGTGATCGCCCCGGTGTCGCTGACCTGCGAACTGGTGATGATCGGCACCTGGTCGGCGATGGAAATGTTCCCCTCGTCGCCGTTGCGGACGAGAATCGTCGGGCGGGAAAGAATCTCCAGGCGGGTGTTCTGCTGAAGGGCGTGCAGCAGGAAGCTGAAATCCTCTCCCACGATGGTGAAGTTGAAACCCAGACCGGAACCGAGCGCCCCCAGCGTGGTGCCGCCGACGAAATCGAAATCGCTGCCCTTGATCACACCGTTGGGCCCGACGATCGAGCTTTCCGTGAAGCTCAGATCCTGCCCGGCGATCTCGACGCCCAGTTCCGTCGAATCCGACAGCGTCACCTCGGCGATCAACACCGAAATGCGGACCTGGGGTTCCGGCTGGTCCAGCTCGTCGATCATCCGCATCACGTCGGGATACGTCCGCCGGCTGGTACCGATGATCAGCCGCTGACTGCCCTGCTCTTCCGTTCCTACCGATTCGACGGAAATCTGTCGTTCCGCGCGGACGCGGGCGGCTTCCTCCCCGCCCACCTCGCTGAGAACGTCCTGCTCCTGCTGGTTGAAATTCTGGATGGCGCTGGCGATCTGCGACGGATCGACGTATTTGGTCTGCAAAACCGTCTTGACGCGGTCCTCGACCTCCTGCGAGTCCAGGTAGCGGACGAGTTCCTCCACCATCCGCAGGTCGACCTCCGCCCCCGCGGCGATGAGGGTGTTCGTGCGGGTGTCGGCGGCGAAGCGAAGCTCCTGTCCGACGCTGGCGACCTCCTGATCGCCGATGATGTCGCCGAAGACGAGCTGACTCCGCTGCTCTCCGTCCCCGCCCTGCGGCTGGAAGATTTCCGTCAGTTGATCCACCATCGTCTGCGCGTCGCTGTTGACCAGCGGGAACAGGCGGATCTCCGAGCGTACGGGGCGGATGGAATCGAAGTCGCGGATCATCGCCTCCAGCATCTCCATGCTGTCGCTCGGCGCCATCACCAGCAGGGAGTTGGTGCGCGGGTCGGCCTCGACCTTGATGTCCTGCTTGAGCAGCTTGCGGATCCGTTCCTTCCCGTCGGGGAGTTTCTCCGCCCAGGCAACGATCATCGCCCGTTCCTCGTCGGTGCCCGCGTCCTCGCCCACCAGCGTACGGTTGAGCAGATCGGCGAAATCCTCCGCCAGCGCCTGGCGAAGCTGGATGACCTTCATCATCGTCTCCCGCACGGGGGCGGCCGTGTCCAACCGCTTGATCACCTCGCGGATGTTTTCCATCTGCGTGGGCGAGGCCCAGACGATGATGGAGTTGGTGCGCTCGTCTGCCTCGGTGGCGATGGCGTCGGTCCGGCCCGTTCCCGCCCCCTCCGCCTGCGACTGGAAGAGGCTTTCGAGCTTGTCGGCGACCGCGGGCGCTTTGGCCTGTTTGAGCGGGAAGATAGCGAACTGTTTGGCGAGGCTCGACGGCCGGTCCAAAAGCCCCAGCAGTTCAACAATCACTTCCTGATCGTCGCGCGAGGCGCTGCACACGAGGCTGTTGGAGGCTTCGTCCGGAAGGATCACCACCGGGGTGCGGGCGATCTGTTCGCCTTCCCGGCGGGAGTCGAACAGTTCCTGCATTCGCGGCGCAAGGGCAGCCGCCGAGGCATGCTCTAGCGGATAGACGCGGAACACCGCCGTCAGCGGTCCCGCTTCCACGTCCAGACGGTGGATGAGTTCCGCCGCCCGTTCCATCCCGTCGCGGGTGCCCGCCACGATCAAGGCGTTGCTGCGTGGGTCGGCCAGGACGATCGGCGCTTCAAACGCTTCCGACCGGCCGGCCAGGTCGTCGAACAACTGCTTCAGCATGTCCGCCAGGACGCTCGCGTCGGCGTATTCCAGCTTGAACAGTTCCATCATTTCGATCAGCGGCTGCGATTCCAGCTCGCCCACCAACCGCTGGATCTCCTGGAAATCCTCGATGCTCGAGGCGATCAGCAGGGCGTTGCTCCGCTCGTCCACCACGATGACGGGCAGATCCTCGAAGCGCTCCTCCACGCGGCGCAGCTCGGCTTTGCGCTGCCAGAGCTCCTCGATCTTGTCCTTGAGATTCGTCGCGTTGAGTCGCTCCAGCCGGATGATGCGGATCTGGTCGAACAGCTTCGCCGGTACCGTGTCCAGTTGCTTGGCGAGGGAAAGGATCTCCTCGTAGTTTTCCTCCGAGGCGGAGACGATCAGCGAGTTGCTGCGCAGATCGGCACTGAGGAAGACCCGTTCCCGCTCCAGGGCGGCGGGCCCCGCGTTGGTCGCCTCCAGCGCCTGGAATCGCTGGTCGAACAGGTCCTTGATGATCTCGCCGACGTTGGTGGCATCGGTGTGCTCGAAGCGGATGAAACGAAGCGGAAACTTCAGCGCCGTGGCGGGGCGGTCCAGTTCCTTCACGACCTTTTCCGCCAGGTCGAGTTGTTCCATCCGTCCCGTCACCACGATCGTATTGGTCCGCTGGTCGACCACGATGCTGACGTTGTAGGAGACGGCCTTGCCCAGATCGCCCGCCGGGACGGCGTCCGCGCCGCTGCCGTCGGGATCCTCCGGGAGCTGCTTGCCCTTGTCGAACATCTCCTCCAGCGCCTGCGCCAGCGATTCCGCATCGGCGAAACGCAGGGGGAAGAGGCGCAGGTGCACCTCTTCCGCCGTCGGCACGCCGTCCAGCAGGCGGATGAGCTCCCCGATCGGGCCGACGTTTTCTTCCACCGTCGCCACGATCAGACTGTTCGACCCCGTATCCGGCAGGATGCGCGTGGGACGCTGGAGGTTGATGGGCGGCAGCTCGACCAGCTTCCCGGAGGGAAGCGCCTTGCTGATCTGCATGCGGTAGATGACTTCCTCAGCCGCTTCACGATCCGTCTGATTGCGGAGCAGTTCGGTGATGACGTCGGCCAGTTCGTTGGCCTTGGAGTGCAGCAACGGGAAGAACGTGAGCTTCACCTCGCCCCAACCGGCGACCGGTTCGACGTCCAGTTCCTTGAGCAGTTTCTGGATCTTCTCCCGCTCCGTCTCGGCCGCCAACACCATGATGGTGTTGTTGGCGTCGTTGGGAATGATCTGGATCTCACTCTTGACGCCCGTCTGTCCCTTCTTCTCCTGGATCTTCTTGAGGATGTCCTCCAACTGCTTGGCCACGTCCGACGCCCGCCGGTTCTTGATGGGGAAAACGAGCTGTTCGACCGGCGGCAATTCCTCCTTGACGGCGTCGACGGCCTGGATGGTCTCCACCACGAAGTCGATATCCTGCGGCAACGCGGACACCAGCAGAATGTTCGGCGACAGCGCCGTGACCACCACTTCGTCTTCGGGGCGCTGGTTGGGACGGCGGAGCATGTCGCGGAGAGCCTCGCCGGCCGTCCGCGCGATATCGTTGGCGTCTTTTTCGCTGACGGTCACGACGCGGAGCTCCTTCTGCTCCTTGGTCGCCTGGATGACGCGGACCAGCGCCTCGATCACGTCCAGATCGCTTTCGTTGCCGCGCAGGATGAGCTGATCGCCCACCACCTCGACGTCGAGTTCCGCCCCCGAAAGATTGATCTTCTTCGGGTCGATCCCGCGGAGAAGCTGGTTGATCCGCTCGCTGACGACCTCCGGCGAGGGCTGCGTTTCGCTCGGTTCCACGGGCGTTTCCTCCGGCGGTTGCGCCGGCTGGACCGCGTCTTCGGTTTCTTTTTCCTGGGGCGATTGTGCCCGCACGGTGGGCGGTGCCCACACCGCCAGCACCACCGCCAGCACCGCCTCGACGATTCCTCCCGCGATCCGCGACCCGCGCGTCGTGTGCCGTTTCATGTTCCGCTCCCTCTCATCCATCGATTCCGGTTCCTCCGGTTCGGGCATCTCGCGCCGTCCGCCCGATCGACTCCATCCCTCTCCCTTTCCCCACCGTATCCTTCCGTCCCGTTGCGTCCGCGCCGATGCACCCGGATGGGGCACCGCGCCGCGCCCGACCATCCGCGATGCTTTCAAGGCCGTCGGGAACGAGGCCGTCGAGGTCGCCGCGTCGCCGGCCGACGGGCCGCTGGTCGACGGCGGGAACCGCCGCGGCGGGCGCGCGGACGACGTCTGCTGCTCGCGCTGCCTTCCCCTTTCAGCGTGGCGATCAACCGTTCCACTTCCTCCGCCGGCGCGTTGCCGAGCGAAATGATGCGGATGGCCTTGCCTGAGGGACCCATCTCCACCAGCTTCGTCGCCAACGCTTCGGCCTGATCGAACAGACTGGCATCACCGGAGACGATCAGCGAACTGGTCCGCGTGTCCGGCGTGATGGTGATGCTGGGGACGTTGCCGCCCCGCCGGCCTCGCCGACCGCCGCCACGACTGGCCGCCGCCCGCGCCCCGTTGTTGACGCTCTCCTCCACCTTCTCCGCCAGGTCGGTGACGTTGACGCCGGAGGCGACCGGAATCACCCGGAAGGTTTCGCCCGCCGCCGCTTCCTCCGTATCGAGCTGTTCCATGAACGCCCGGATGCCGGCCAGATCCGTCCGGCTGACCCGCACGAT
>CAZNQN010000086.1:0-3059 GCA_964574925.1 uncultured Phycisphaeraceae bacterium
CGGGGATGTCGGCCCCGGCGGCGGGGTCGAGCTGATCGTCCCAGCAGGCGTCGTCGTTGCGCTTGGAGATCAGGAACCGCCCGCGCAGTTCCGCATACTTGGAGCGGAGGAAGCGGATGTAGATGTGACGATCGTCCACGGCGACGATTTCCGCCTTGCCGGCTTCGTGCGACATGACGAAGCGGGCGCGGCGGGCAAGCCCCGAACCGCGGCGGACGGCTTCTGTGAAGATATCCCACCCGCGAACCATCGGGACTTCATACGGTTCGTTCCCGGCCGTGGGCCGCCCCTGGAACAGGTAGTACGGCGGACAGCCGATGTAGGAGAGCTTACGGAAAAGCGTTTCCAGCACGTCGGGGTCGTCGTTGACGCCCTTGATGAGCGGACACTGGTTGACGCAGATCACGCCGCAATCGAGGTAACACGCGATTCCCTCGACGGCTTCCGGTGTCAGCTCCCGCGGATGGTCGAAATGCGCCATCAGGTAGATGCGCTTTTCCGGGGTCGAGTATTGACGGAGAAGATGCTGCAACGCGGGATCGTCGAGGATCCGCCACGGGTCGAAGGCGGGCATCTTGGAGCCGAGGCGGATGATCTGCACGTGATCGATCTCCCGCAGGGCGGAGATGATCTCGGTCAGGCGGCGGGTGCTCATCAGCAGCGGATCGCCCCCGGTGAGCAGGACGTTGCGCACTTCCGGATGCCGGCGGATGTAGGCCAGACCCTCCGAAACGTCGTTGGTCACCTCGTCGTTTTCATCCATGAAGAGCCGCTTGCGAAAGCAATACCGGCAGTAGGCGCCGCAGACCTCGTTGCACAGCAGCAGGACGGTATCGGGATACTTGTGCTGCACGCCGCGGGCGACGGTGACGGCGCTTTCGTTGCTGGCGTCGAGTCGGCCCCAGTCCTTCAGCTCCTCCTCGCGGGGGATGATGAGCTGCTTGATCGGGTCGTGCGGGTCGTCCCAGTCGATCAAGCCCAGGTAATAGTCGTTGGCGCGGAAGACGTAGCGCTGGGCCACGCGCTTGAGGATCGCACGTTCCTTCTCGGGGATCTGCGTCAGTTGATCGATATCCCGGACGTAACGCACGCGCCGCTTCCGCGGTTGCTGAGGCAGTTTTCGATGGGCAGCCGCCTGGATCATCGACACCCTCCCTATCCGACCTACATACCTGGACCCGACGGGAAACGGAGGCAGGAAACGCACGTGACCCGCACCTCGGCGGGTGATGGACGATTCGCCCCCCACCCGAACCTCTCCATGTCAATTGTAGGACGTTTGCCGCATTCCGGCAACGTGAACCGAGTTACCGGAGCATCATGGCGCGTGCGGAAATAAAGTGCAATCGAACATCGTCCGAGAAGATTCTCTTCTCGTCCGCACGATCCTTTTCAAAGGCGTCAAAGCACGCGGTTCAGGAAAAATGGGGATTCTTTTCCAAGTGATGAATCGTTAG
The DNA here is from genome assembly GCA_964574925.1 of uncultured Phycisphaeraceae bacterium. Lineage (GTDB taxonomy): Bacteria > Planctomycetota > Phycisphaerae > UBA1845 > UBA1845 > CAZNQN01. The sequence goes on from CAZNQN010000086.1 coordinate 1,458, forward strand.
AAGACGGAAGGGATTTCTCGAATCCGGGCGCCAAGGAGTGCGGATGTTTCCGGATTCGGCGCGCGACGACACGTTGATTCCCTCCATCACGACGGACACTCCGTTTCCTCGCGCCGTTCGATGGTAGCGCGCTGGACGTGTGCAAGAAGGATGGCACGACCAAGGAACGATGCTCATGCACGATCTTGCCGTGCGGGAGTTGTCGAGCGCGGCTTGCGATTCGGCTTTACAGGTTCTCCCATCGAACGCGGCGGAATCTTCTTCGACGGTCGAGTCGTCACGGCTTTTCCCGCACGACGCACAGATACGGGTATCCCTCACGGGAGAGCTTCATGGTCAGGTCCTCAGCCGTGCGGAGAATGTTCTGAAGCGCGGACTCGGTGAGCGCCGAGGCCGGCTGCCCGTTGATGTGCAGCAGGACATCGCCGGCCCGGATGCCGGTCTTGGCGGCCTGGGAACCGGGGACCACCTTGCTGACGACGAAGCCTTGCCGGCCGTGGGCGAAGGTCAGACCGAACCTCGGCGGCGGCTGGAAGTCGATCAGGTCGCCCCCCTCGCGGAGGAAGCGGACGCGATGCCGAACCGGGTCGAAGGTGACGCGGAAATGCTTGAGCACGCCGCTGCCCATCGTGGAGGTATCCCCGAAGAACAACGCGGACGGTTGCTGCAAGGTGAACCGGCCGAAACGGACCGTCGCCGCCACGGGCTGCGGGCGGAGATTCTCCGCAGTCTCCGCGGAATCTCCATCGGTCGCGGCCAGGGGAATGGTGTTCCGATAGGGGGCGGCGAGTACAAAGGCGCCGGCCGTCCCCGATCCGAGGACGGCGGATACGGTGGCCTTGCCGAATTGAACGGGCAGGGCGGGCAGCCCGTTCTGCTCGTCATAGGCGAGGATCGTTTCCCGGTCGGCGTCGGGAAGCGATCCCGTCTCGATCACGATTTTCTGCGCAGGGTAATCCAGCGTGAGGAGCGTGCGGGCGAAAAGCGGGAACCCCAGCACGCCGTCGCGCTTGCGGGTCCCGCCGTCGATTTTATCGAAGTCGATCATCAGGGTTTCAAATCCGTCGAAGACGGCGCCGCCGAGGGAGACGGAATCGGTCTCCACCACGAGGATCGAGGTGCCGGCGGCGTCCTTGACTTCCCGGAAGTTGCCCCCGCCGATGGCACGCAACAGGCTGTCGTCCAGCAGCGTGTAGCGGGACCCGGTGTCCACGACCATGCGGAACGGCCCGCGACCGTTGATCATCGCTTCCACGATGGGTTGCCCGGTGGAAAGATCCATGGGGACTTCGATCTTGCCGTGGACGGCGGTGGTCTTGGGCGTGACGCGCACGTTCCAGGCGCGTGGAGCCTCGGCGGCATGAGCGGGTTGCCCGAACGAGAACGCGGCCGAGAGGATCAGCACGATCAGAAAACGTTTCGCACACATCGTTTCCAAGCTCCGTTCCTCATGGATGTTTTGTTCTGTATTCCTGTCGTGGAGCGACGGGTGGGACCGATCCGTCCGCCTGCCTTGCAATCGGTCCCGCCTCCCGGCTCATAGCATACCCGAAGGCGGGGGCGAGATGAAAGCGAAACCCCGCCGGGCGACGAACCCGGCCG
>CAZNQN010000086.1:3069-8402 GCA_964574925.1 uncultured Phycisphaeraceae bacterium
CCGGAAGTCTGCTTGCGTCTTCGCCGGCACCTCTTGCGAGATCGTGGTTCGGCACGTTCCCCCTCTGGGGCCGGTCAAAGGGCCGGGACGTTACGCAGGTTGAAGCCCGCCGCTCGCAACCCGAACGCTTCCTGTTTTACGGTAGCGAGGCCAGGAAGGCGGCGAGGTCCACCACGTCCTGATCGCTGAGATCGAATTTGAGCGGGTGGGGTTCGTCGCCGCGCAGATGTTCGTCGATGACGGATGGTTGTACACCGATGACGGCCGGGGCTCCGGGGAAACAGTCGCCGACGGCGTCGTCACAATGGCAGCCGTTGCACCCGTTGGCGGTGAAGAGGGTTTCGCCCGCGGCTGGGTCGCCGGTCAGTGCGCTGAAATCGGTGCCGGTTCCGCCGCCGGCTCCTTCCTGGCCTTCTTCCCCCTCGCTCGGCTCGGTGCCGGTCGGCTCCCCGGCGGCAGGGGGCGTGTTCGGCCCGGCAAGGGTGTTGGCGAAATCGGTCAGGAAGGTGTCGAGCAGGGAACGCTCCACCGAGGCGCCGGATTCGAAGAGCAGTTGTTCGAGGTTGGTGCCGCAGCCGGAAGAGGCCAGAACGAGACCGGCAACACCCAGGAGGGATCCTGCGACGAGGCGGGGGACGTGCCGGTTCTTCTCCGTGTGGTGTTCTGACCGTGCATGTCTTTTCACGACCGGAGGTTGTCGGGTCATTTCTCTTCATCCTCCTTCGTTGAAACGGGGATCGGGATCTGCGGATGCGGTTTCAGCAGCGGGCTTTCGCCGAAGTGGGGATCGTGGCAGGCGGTACAGCGTTCCACCCCGCTTACGGCGTGCACCGGCTGACTCAAATCCTCAGGCTCATCGTGGCATTCCAGACAGAGGTCGGGGACCGGTTCCTTCACCAGATGCGGTTGTCGCGTGTGATGCGGATCGTGACAGGCGAGACACTCGCCGGAAACGGTGGGGAAATGCCCCGGCACCTCGCCGCGGAAGTAATCGGCATGACAGGACTTGCAGACGGCCGCGATCTCCTCCCGCGGCTGCATGTGCCGGCCGATCTCGTGGCAGAGGGTACACGCCCGCCCGGCGAAGGGGGGATGAACGGCCGCGAAGACCGGCGTGCTGTTCGTCCACGCGCGGGGCAGGGTGCTGTCTTGGCGGAGCGAACGGGATGGGACACCGTCGCTCGCCCCCGTCTCATTTTCGGGAATCTCGAAGAACCAGTGGCGGAAGCGGTCCCGGGACTCGGCCGAACACCCGACGATGACAAGCGTTGTCACCCAGACCGTCCATCGATGGCCGTACATGATCGAAACCTCCCACCCGCCTGGGACCGTGCCGCACCGAACGGACATCTGCGATCGTCCCGCAGCGATTCGCATGATCGACCCGATCGGCCTTCCGTCAAGTCTGTGAAATCATCTTCGCCACAACGGCCGCTCATTCTTTCTTGCCGTGGAAGACGATAGGGGTATTATCGACACGGGACCGGTTGTTTCATGACGGCGACAGCCGGTCGGCGCGGATCGTTAGGTGTCCTAAGCGGAAGCCGAGGCGCGGTGGGCCGCCGGGGGCATCGAGAGGGCGCGGTTCCGTTTCGTCGCCAATGCGCGGCGTGCGGCTTGCAGCGGGAGGAAGTCTTGTCGAGCGTGGCGGACACTCGGCGGGTGAGGTGGGGCGTCCTGCTGGCATGGGGGGTGATCCTGCCGGCGTTCCGGACGGTGCCGGTGCGGGCGGAGGAACCGCCCGACGGCGGTGCGGATCGCCCCGACCTGTCCCTGGACTATCTCGACGGCTACCTGGAGCTGGAGGGGGATTTCGGGTTTACGCGCATTCGTTCTCCGCGGCGTCGGGGGTTGGATCCCGGGCTCAAGCAACGCAACGCCGACCTTCGCCTCGAGGAGCGGCTCGGGCTGCAATTCGGCGGAAGCTGGCTCGACCCCGGCTTTCTCCAGTTCGGCGGTGAGCTGAGCTTGGGACTGGCGCAAAGCCGCTTCGAGGAACATACCGACCTGTTCAACCGCACCGACGACGACCGGGGCTACCTGGCCGAATACGACGTACGGGTGGATCTTCTTCCCGGGCGGACCCTGGGCGGATCGGTTCACGCCCTGCGGCAGGACCGCCGGATCAACCGCCGCTTCCAGCCGACGCTGCGGGAGGAGCGGTCGGAGACGGGGTTTTCGGCCCGGTACCGCCGCGGGCCGGTTTCGATGGGGCTTTCCTACGACTACCGGGAGACGGACCGCACCGGCAACCGCGATCGGCGCGACAACGAGCATTTCACCGATCGGGTGCTGCACTACGACCTGGACTGGACGATCAGCGAACGGCAGCGACTGACCTTTTCCTATGAGCACGGGACCATCCGGCAGTCGTTCCAGGGGCGGCGGCAGGGGTTCGAAACGACGCGCGATCTGTTCATCGCCGAGCATCAGCTCGACTTCGGCGACAAGAGGCAGCACCAGTGGCGGGTGCGGATGCACTGGCAGGAGGAAAGCGGCGACTTCGCTCGCGATTTCTTCGAGATCGGCCCGCAACTGATCCTCCAACACAACGATCATCTTCAGACCCGCTACGCCTACCAGTTCAACCGGGAGCGGTACGAGGGGTTGGATATCGAGAGCCAGCGGTTCGACGTGCAACTGGTGCATCAGGCGTACACGAACCTGACGACCGCCGTGGACGGCTTTGCCCTCTACGAGGACATTGAGGACGACATCAACACGATCCAGTACGGCGGGTCGGTGGAGTGGCAGTACCAGCGGCGCAACCGCTGGGGCCGGTTGCTGGCGGACCTGGCGCTGGCGTATGACACCGAGGAGGTGCGCGGGGACGACGGTCGGCGGGTGGTGCTCAACGAGGCGCAGACGTTTCACGATCCGATCGCGGTGACGCTGCGCAACCGCGACGTCATCCGCTGGAGCATCGTGGTGACGGACACCTCGAACCGCCGCGTGTATCTGCCGGGGGTGGATTACAATGTCTTCTCGCAGGGGACGGTGACGCGGATCGCCCGCGTGCGCACGGGGCGGATCGCCGACGGCGATACCGTGCTGGTCGATTACATGATCCGCACGCCGCAGCACGGTCAGCTCGACACGATCCGGGTCGATTTCCGGCTCGAACAGCGCTTCGACGGCGGCTTGACGCCGTACTATCAACTCTCCTATCGCAACCAGGAGGATGACAGAAGCACCGGCTTCGCCCGCCGGGCGGATCGGACCGATCATCACCGCATCGGCGTGACCTACGAGAAGGAGCGGTACACGCTGGGGGCGTATTACGAGATTTTCGACGACACCGTGGAACCCTTCGACGCCTTCCACGTGAACGGGTTGTACCGGTTTCTGACCCACCCGGACCACACGCTGGACGGTTCGGTGCGGCTGTCGCGCTTCTTCTTCGAGGGCGGTTTCGATTCCCGCGACGTGACCATGCTGGATTGGGAACTGGATCATCACTGGCGGCTGACGGACGGGCTGTCCACGGTGGAGCGGGTGGTATACCGCTTGGAGGACGATTCGATCGCCGGGCAGACGCATGCCTGGGACGTGACGGCGGGATTGCAATGCGTGTGGGGGCGGTTTTCGGGCGAGCTGACGTTCGAGTACGATCGCCTGAAACTGCCCGGGTCCAAGGAAGACGACATCGGCGTCTATGTGCGGATCCGCCGGGAGATGCCGGATGTGCTCAAGCGTTGATCCACGGCGAACCGGAAACCGCTTGCTCGCCGCGGGCGTGGCGACGGCGTTGGTGGGCTGCGCCCGCCCGGCGGGAACGCTCTTTCCGGCGATGGAGCGTCCCTATGTCTGGCCGCCGCCGCCCGATCCACCGCGGATCGAACTGGTGGGGATGCTGTCCAGCAGCGCGGACTTGAAGCCCGCCCGCTCCTCGGCTGAAGTGCTGCGCGCGGCGTTTCGCGGTCCGCGTCCGCCGATCCCGTTTTCCGCGCCGCTGGATGTGGCCGTGGACGCGTCACGATGGGTGGCGGTCGCCGACGGCAGCGCCCGTGCGGTCCACCTCCTCGACCTTCAGACGCGCGATCACACGCTCGTGTCCGGTTTCGGGAAGGAGCGGTTCGGGACGCCGACGGGCGTCTGCTGGGCGGACGGTCGATTGTTCGTCACCGACGCCAAACGGGCCGAGGTGATCGAGCTCGACCGGACGGGACGGTTCGTCCGATCCTTCGGGAAAGGGGCGTTGAACCGCCCGGTCGGGATCGACTGGGATCCGGTGCGGGAGCGGCTCTACGTCGTCGACGGCGGCGGGCACCGCATCATGGTCTATACGCCGCGCGGGCAGGAGACGGGGCGGATCGGGCACCGCGGTTCCGAACCGGGGACCTTCAACTTCCCGACGCACGTGGCCGTCTTCGACGGGCGGATCGCGGTGGCCGACAGCGGAAACTTCCGCGTGCAGATCCTCGAGCCTTCGGGTGAGGTGATCCGCACGATCGGGCACAAGGGCGACGCGGCGGGCGATTTTTCGCTGCCGAAAGGCGTCGCCTTCGATCGGGATGGGCATCTGTACGTGGTGGATGCCCACTTCGAGAACGTGCAGGTGTTCGATGAGGCGGGGCGGTTGCTGCTGGCGTTCGGAGAGGAAGGGCGCGGTCCGGGACGGTTCTCGCTGCCGGCGGGACTGACGTTCGACGATCAGGATCGGTTGTGGGTGGCGGATTCGGGCAATCGCCGCTTGCAGGTGTTCCGCTACAGAGGGACAGGGCCATGAGACGGGGTTCGGGTCGGATGCGGTTTCGAAGCCACTTGCTCGCGGGCGCGGTCCTGACGGGATGGGCAGCGCTGGGGATTCCCTCAGGGGTGCGGGCGGACGATTCCGTTGTCAACTCCAAGCACGATCTGTCCGCGCAGGGACCGGGACCGATCCGGGCGTTGTTCGAAAACCGGGTGTGCATCTTCTGTCACACGCCGCACGACGCCGATCCGCAACTGCCGCTGTGGAACCGCGCCAATCCGCGCACGCACTATCGCATCTATGAAAGCTCCACCACCGACGCCCGCATCGACCAGCCGACGGGCACGTCCAAGATGTGTTTGAGCTGTCACGACGGGACAATGGCGCTGGGGGACGTGCTGTCCCGCCCGGCCACCCACCCGATCGTGATGACCGCCCGCACGATCCCGCCGGGGACGACCGATCTGACGACCGATCTGTCGGACGATCATCCGATCGGGTTCCGCTACGATCGCGCGCTGTCCAACCGGGATCCGCAGATCCGCCCGCCGGAGGTCGTGTCGTCGAAGCTGCCCCTGGGCCCGCACAGCGAAGTGAGCTGCGCCACCTGCCACGACCCGCACAACAACGAGCTGGGGGA
>CAZNQN010000087.1:0-8392 GCA_964574925.1 uncultured Phycisphaeraceae bacterium
CTCGAGCGGGTCGAGGCGGGCGGCGGACAGCGCCGGGTACATCCCGAAGCAGACCCCCGCCAGCACCGAGAGGAAGAAGCTCACCCCGACCGACCACGGGGTGACGATGGTCTGCCAGCCGGCCAGTTGCGTGATGGCATAGGCGCTGAGGATGCCCAGCAGGACGCCCGCCAGTCCCCCGCTGGTGGAAAGGACGACCGTCTCGACCAGGAACTGGGCCGCGACCTGCCGCTGTCTCGCGCCCAGAGCCCGGCGGATGCCGATCTCCCGCGTCCGCTCGGTCACGGTGGCCAGCATGATGTTCATGATCCCGATCCCGCCGACCAGCAGGGAGATGCCGGCGATGAATCCCAAAAGCAGCTTCTTGTTGCGTTCCTTGCGCTTGGCCAGTTCCAGCCTGGCGAGCGGGACGCGGACCTCGTAGTCCTGCTTTTCGTGCCGCTGTTTCAGAATGTGCGTCACCATGCGGGAGACGGGTTCCACGTAGGCCAGATCGTCCACCGTCACATACAGGCCCGAATAGTGCAGCTTGATGAACTCGAACGACCCGGCACTGACGCGGCGGGTGATCTCGCCGAACTGGGTCATGGCCGTGGTGAACGGGATCAGGATCTCCCGATTCAGGTTGCGTTCCTCGACGCCGCGGGCCGGAGATCCGGCGGTCACCGTGCGCTGCAGGATGCCGACGACGGTGAAGGGGATGGCCGAGGGGTATCGCTCCACGAGCAGGATCTCGCCCATCGGATCGGTGTAGGGGAACAGTTGTCGGCGGACCTCCTCGCCGATGACGCAGACGTTGGTCCGCTGTTCGAGGTCCTCGGCGGTGATGGTGCGTCCGCGGGCCAGGCGGACGTTGACCACCTCAAAGAAATCATCCGTCACCCCGACGGTGTTGACGGGGGCCTGGTGCATGCCGTGGCGGGCGCGGTAGGAGACGGTCTTGAGCGGCACGACGTGGGCGATGTGGGGGAGCGTGTCACGGATCATCTCCACGTCTTCCGGCGTGACGCCGTACTCGATCAGGCGGGAGGTGCGGGCGGAGGATTCGGTGTTCTCGGCCGGGCGGACCGAGTTGACGATGATGTTTTTCGTCCCGAGCAGTTCGATGAGGCGGAGCTCGTCGGCCGAGGCGCCCTCGCTGATCGACAACATGCAGATCACGGCGGCCACGCCGAAGATGATCCCCAGCGACGTCAGCAGCGAGCGCAGCTTGTGCAGGCGCAGGCTGTTGAGTCCCAGACGGATCGTTTCCATACCGAACAGCCGCATTCGATGTCGCTCCGCAGGATGGAAAGCCTGATCGAGGCGCAAACCCTTGCGTTCGGGCGGAAATGATAATCATGGCGAGGGATCGCGTCACCGGGACGCGGCGGACGGCGAGCGGCGGAAACGGTCGAAACCTGTCACGGCGTCGCCGGCGTCGGGCGCCCCGCGCGGGTTTCGACCCCGCGGTCGGGTGCATAGGCGCGTAGTCCTCGTTTCGGCGCCGGCGTTTGGACGCTCGAGAATCTTTCGAAAACGCAGGACCGGTACCCGGACCGCTGGAGGCGAACGGGGTGCCGTGACCTCGCGCGGGCTAAAGCCCGCGGCGCCGGGGCGGCGATCGTTCGGGCGTCGGTCGTTCCGGAACAAACGGACGATTGCTATCCGTCGCCGAAGAGGCGGTAGAGGGCTTCCACGTCCTGCATGTCCACGTCGCCGTCCTCGTCGATGTCGCCGGGAGCACACGACGGATCCGCGTAGGGGACGTCCGGGCCGCTCAGGCAATTGACGAAGAACGCATAGTCCCGGAGGTTGACGATCCGGTTGCCGGTGAAGTCGCCGGGAAGGGCGGGCGGCAGACCCCGCATCGCCGGAACCAGCCCGAGCCGGGCGTCGATGCCCGCATTGCCCGCCGTGCCGACGGCGAATCCGCCGACGCTGTGGACGGCGGTCGGGGTGACGGCCGCACCGCCGAGCGGAGAACTCAAAAGATCGAGCGCCGCCAGCGTGCCCGAGCCGATCAGGGCGACGGCCGTCAGTCCGGCGAGGATCGTGTTTCGTTTGGAACCGCTCATGTTTTGTTTCGACTCCTTCAGGCCCGTTGTCCGACGGACCGTGTGTTCGTGGTCTTCCTCTCATTCATCCGGTGAAAAAGAGGACGGATGTCGGAAGCCGGACACCGCCGGTTAATTGCCAATGGTGACCGGTCCGCCGCTGACGTCGATGGTCAACGGTTGAATGATGGAAATCGTCTCCGGTGAACTCCCCGTCCTGATCCGCACGGTTCCCAGACCGGCCACGTTGTTTACACCCTCGATGAGTGTGTTGTAGGGAAGAAGTTGCGTTCCCGCCTCGAGTCCAAAGTAGGAGAAATCCACCCAGACCAGACTGGAACGACTGCGGAAGCCCGCCATCGTGTCGCCCGTATTGTTGATCGTGCGGGCGTTGTAGGCTTCTCCGGTCTGTCCGACCGCAATGCCGGCGGCCTTGCCGTCGTAGGTCTTGTTCGGATTGGAGAAATACTCGATCCGCGTACCGGGGGAATAGGCCATGATGGTCCGCCAGGTACTGCCGCTGTTGCCGCGGAAGCGATAGCCGTAGGAGTAGGAATAGACGCCGTCCACGCCGGCGTTGTCGCGATCGTGAGCACACCCCTGGTTGTGTCCGATCTCGTGCGTCATCGACCATTGCGGTCCGTCGGCGCAATCCCAGTGCACCGTGTTGAACGCCCTCGTTTTGAACGAATTGCTGACCGAGCCCATGACCCATCCCAGACCGCACGCGGACGAGTCGTTGATCAGCAACGTCACTACGTCGGCATCCACCTGGTCCCGGTAGGTGTGGGCGAGGTCGAGAAACCCATCGTTCGTCGCGGTCAGGCGATCGAGATCGGTGTCGTGTGTCCCGGACTCGGTGTAGCTGATCGACCGCCGCCAGACGAGCCGCATGTTGTGGATGATGCCGCTGTTGTCGTAAATCCCGTTGGCCTGGTCCACGGCGAGCTGGCAGAGGGCGTTGATCGCGTCCCTTCCGCCGGCGGCGTCACGGGCAGACGGTGTGTACAACACCAGCACGTCGATGGTGGACGACCCCTGTGGAGACGACGGTTCGCCATCGGTCTCCCATTTGGGAATGTCATTCTTCGAGGGTGCGTTCGCCGCCTGCCCGGCCGGGGCACGGATCACGTGTTTCTGCGTCACGCCACAGGCGGGAAACGCCGTTGGGTCGACGAGCTCCACCACCTGGACGCCGCCGGGCCAGACGCGGATCCGATAATAACCCCGCCCCGGAAGATTGACCGAACCGACCATGACCGTGTTTTCGACAACGGCGTAGACGCTGCCTTGGGGGAAGCCTTCCGGTCGGCCGAACAGGGAGAACTGCATCGGCCCGCGCGTGCCGCGGTTTTCCAGCGAAACGGGCACCGAGACGTCGTCGAACAGGTTGAACGTCATCCGCATCGGTTTCCCCGGTTCGATACGGCTCAGCGTATCCAGATCCACTTCCACGGGACGGAACCGCACGATCGCCGGATCGGTACGGGCGAGGACGCCGGGAGGAAGCTCGCGGGGAGCGAACAGGAGCGGGGCGTCCCCTGCCGCAGCCCTCGCGACGGGCTGCGGCGCTTCCGTTCCGGCGTTGCGGAGGCCGTCGAGCGCCTCGGCCGGATCGGTCGTTTCCTGGGCGGAGATCGCCGTCCCGGGACGTGCGGGCGGGCGAACCGTTCCGGCTTCCTCGGTCGTATTGCGTCCGTCGCCCCCTTCCGCCGGATCGGTCGTTTCCTGGGCAAACGTCGGAGACAGCGCGAGGATCAGGGAAAGCAAGACCGAAAGCGGTACGCCGATTCCTCCGAGACGGATACGGCGCTGCTCCGTTCGCCCGGGCGTCCGATGCCGGTCTTGATGCGTGATCGAATCGAGTATGGTCGTCATGTCTTCATGTCTCCCCGGAGCGGTTTCCGTGTTTACTGCAAGGACACCAGAACGAGCACCAGTCCCTTTTCGCCTTTTTCCAGGGAGGTCATGGCCTTGCCGATGATCGCCCCCCGTGCCCGATCGTGCTCGGTGACCTTCATGGCGTGACCGGGCGTGTCGGAGGTGGTCAGCAGGTCGCCGGGACGCACGGCGCCATAGCGCCCGTCGACGAAACAGTAGACCCGTCCCGTGAGGGCAACGGGATGTTTCCCGTCGGCGGGTGAACCTTTCTGCCCCATGTACAGCCCCGTCTCGACCCCGCCGGCACCGGAGACGACACCGGCCACGGTGGGATCGTACGCCCGCGTGCTGAGCCGAAGCTTTCCGGGACGCTGCGGGTCGATGGAGACCACCATGCCGGGTTCCACCTTGCCGTGTTCGGCGTGGATGTCGAACTGTTCGGAGAGGTCGCTGCCGCCGGTGATCTGGAGCTCCTGGGTGATGATGCGTCCGTCCCCCCCAAAGTCGGCGTCGATCTCGATGGTCGTGGTGCCGGCGAGGTTGCGGAGGCGAAGCTCGGCCCCCTGACCGGAGGCTTCCCATCCCTTGAGCTGGACGGTTTCCACCGTGCCGTCCTCGTTGAACATGGACAGTTCCCCGGTATCGCGCATCCGCAGGGCGCCGGAGAGCCAGGTCTCGCCGCCGTCGTTGTTGAGATAGAGGGGAGACGTCGCGCCATTGTTGCGGGCCATGATCTCGTTTCCGTCGAGGGCAATGTTCGCCCCCGTGACGCTTCCCAGCGTGATGTACCCCCCGCCGGAGAGGGACACGTCGCTACCCCCCTCGATGTGCAGGCGGGTCACGGGGCTTGAGGTTCCGATGCCCACGTTGCCGCCGCCGCCTGCCATCAGGACGTCACCGGCGGACGCATCGTTGAGGATCAAATCCCGATCCCCTGATCCGAAGATCCCACCGTGCGCGTTGAGCGCGTTTCCGTCGATCTCCGTCCTTTCAGAGACAAAAAAGGGCGATCCGGAGGTCGTTCGAGAAACGGAAAGACCGGGGCCGGTGGTGTTCAACCCCTTACTGATTCGCACGGTCCCGCCCGCGAAGATCGCGTTGTTGGAATCGTCGTCAATCACGTAGAGTGGATACGTGGGGGAGAGCGTTCCGATGCCGAGCCTGCCTTCCGTGATCGCCATGGCATCACCGAGAGCCGCCGTAGTGAAAATCAGCCGTTCCGTCCCGCCCGTGGTCCAGAGGCGGACGTCGCCGGTGCCGCCGCCGCCCGTGGCCACGCCGATCGAGAGACCCACGGTGCCGTTCGTCACGCTCAAATCTCCCCACCCGTTGCCCACATCGGGAGACCATTTTCCATCGCTTTCCACATGCAGCGGAGCCAGGGGCGTCTGCGTCCCCACGCCCACGTTGCCGGAGCCGTCGGCCGCGACGGCTGCCGTGAACGTGTCCGGCCGGACGAGCACCTCCGAGGCCCGCGACTTGGCCGAAAACGGCACCATGCCGAGCCGCACCCGGGGCGTCAGCTCGGTTCCGCCGTCCACGGTCAGCCCGAGCCAGACTTCGGTCGCATCGAGACCGGCGTCCGGAAGGCCGCCTGTCGTCTCGGATCCGATGTCGATGGCGAACACCCCGTTTTGCAGGGGGACGCCCGGATGATCTTCCTGGAACAGGACCGCTCCGGCGTTCGCCGCATCGTAGAAGGTGACCGTCAGATCGACCGGTCCGGGGAGCGGATCCCCCGTCGGGTCGGCGAGAAAACCCTGGTAAGGAATCAGCCGGGGGACCTCCGCTTGGGCGAGCACGCCGCCCAGCGTCCACAATGCCATGACCGCTACCGTGGTTCGTATCCGTTGCACGTTCGTTCCTCCTGTGTGTTCGCGGACGTTCATGCCGCTGTACCGGTTTCGGGAACCCCCTTGAGGCCGACGCCCGTGTGGCGGCGCACCCGATGAACCATGGAAATCGCGCAAGGCAAGCAGAGGCGAGAGAAACGGAAAAGGGTTTCCCCCCACAGCCTTGACGCCTGACGCTTATCGTGGAAAGGGAAAGGATTGCGGAGCCCGGCCCCGTCCGACGATGCACTTCGAAGAGGCAGTATATCCGCGACGCCGAGCGGATTCAACCTGTTTTGTCCAGGAATTCGAGTGCGCGTTTTTGAGCGTGCGTCCCGTTGCCGAGTTGCCGATGTTTTGCATGCGTCCCGGATCGGGGCGCGGTGCGCATCTTGCAGGCCGTTGGGGGGAGGCTTGGAAAAACCGGCGGGAGCGGTAGGCTGCCCGGTGGTTCCGGTTGGACCCCAAGACGGAAAGCGATCCTTCTACGCAGGAGACGAGATCATGCATTCCGCGCCGGAAAACGAGGAGACGGTACGGGTAAGCGTTCCCATCCGCGGGATGGGCGTGCTGCGGGATCCCGCGTTCAACAAGGACGGGGCGTTCACGCAGGCCGAGCGTCGCGCGCTCGGTCTGGAAGGATTGCTGCCGGCGCGGACGTTTACCATCGAGGAACAGGTCCAACTGGAGCTGGAACACCTTCAAGCGAAGCCCGACGATCTGGAGCGGTACATCGGACTGATGGCGCTGCTCGATCGCAACGAGACGCTCTTCTACCGCGTCCTGGTGGAGAACCTGGCGGAGTTGATGCCCATCGTGTACACGCCGACGGTGGGGCGGGCGTGCCAGCGGTACAGCCACATCATCCGCCGACCGCACGGAATCTGGATCACGCCCGACCAGCAGGACCGGATCCCGGAGATCCTTCGCAACGCCGCCCGTGAAGACGTCCGCCTGATCGTCGTGACGGACAACGAACGAATCCTGGGACTCGGCGACCAGGGGGCGGGCGGTATCGGGATTCCGGTGGGCAAGGTGGCGCTGTACTGCGCCGCCGCCGGCATCCCGCCCTCGCAGTGCCTGCCGATCAGCCTCGACGTGGGCACCAACAACGCCGAGCTGCTCAACGACCCGCACTACATCGGCTACCGAAAGCGGCGCCTGCGAGGGGAAGACTATGACCGTTTCATCGAGAAGTTCGTCGAGGCCGTCTGCGAAGTGTTCCCGCGGGCACTGTTGCAATGGGAGGACTTTCACAAGGGGATCGCGTTCTCCCTCCTCGACCGGTATCGCAAGCGGCTGCCGAGCTTCAACGACGACATCCAGGGGACGGCGGCCGTGGCGCTGGCGGGCATCTATGCGGCGCTTCGCATGACGGACGGGAAGCTCTCCGAACAGCGGATCGTGTACGCCGGCGCAGGTGCCGCCGGCGTCGGCATCGCCCGTCTGGTCGGAACCGCGATGCGCGAAGAGGGCATGTCCGACAAGGACGTGAGAGAGGCCCAGGTGTTCGTGGACAGCATGGGATTGCTCCACGAAGGACGATCCGTCCGCGATCCGCACAAACGCGAAGTGCTCCTGCCGGCCGAGGCCATGCGCGCTTACGGCTTTTCGTCGGGGGAGATGGTCTCGCTGCTCGAGGTCGTGCACCGGGTCCGGCCGACGATCCTCATCGGGACCACCGCCACGCCCGGTTTGTTCACCGCGACGGTGATTCGGGAAATGGCGCGGCACGTGGAGCGCCCGTTGATCCTTCCCTTCAGCAACCCGACGTCGCGGACGGAATGCACCCCGGCCGAGGCGATCGAGTGGACCGACGGGCGGGCGATCGTCGCCACCGGAAGCCCGTTCGATCCGGTGACCTACGGAGGGAAGACATATGTCATCGGGCAAGGGAACAACGTGTACATCTTCCCGGGGCTGGGCTTGGGGTGCATTCTCTGCGAAGCCCGCGAGGTGACCGATGCGATGTTCATGGCCGCGGCGCGCACGGTGGCGTCGCTGGTGTCCGAAGAGCGCCTCCGGGCCGGCGCGCTCTATCCCGATCAGAATGAACTCCGCACCGTCAGCCGCGCCATCGCCGGTCAGGTGATCCGCGAGGCCCAGCGTACGGAGATCGCGCGGCGACGGGTTCCCGACGAGAAGGTGGACGCCTTGGTGTCGGCGTCGATGTGGTATCCGGCCTATGCCCGCTACGAGGCGCCCGAATCGTAAGAGCCTGCTCGGGCAGGTCTGTTTCAAGACCGCGACAGGCCCGTATCCCGACGGCGATTTCCCTCATCTATCTTTTCATCCTCCCTGATAGGGGGCGCCTTCCCCGATTGCTCGTGCGGCGTAGCGGATCCGGCGATGATGGACGGACGCAGAGATCTTCCCGACCTGACCGACGCGGGTGTTTCGAGTTGGGACAGATCGCCCGGGCCACGCGGAATCCAGCCCCAAGCCGGCGCGGTTTTCCTATTTTTACAGTCAAATGAGAGGATGTGGCATTATTCCGGCGGCGGAAGCACGACGGGATGGAAACCGGCGAATCCGCATTTTTTTCTTGCAGCAGGCCGGCGTTCGCATGTATAGTAGCGCGCTGATCCTATGAGGCGAATCGCCCAGTTTGTTTCTCATTCTGTCATGCGATCATCTCAAGGG
>CAZNQN010000088.1:0-5788 GCA_964574925.1 uncultured Phycisphaeraceae bacterium
GCCCGCTCGAAGCGCTCGCACACGGCCGCCGCCCTGCGGGACGTATTGAACGGGGACGGCAACGGCAAGGCGCCCCCGCCCCTCCGCAAGTCCGCCGCAACCAAGACGCGGGCCGGTGCGCGACCGCCCCGCCCGCGCCGGACACGCGAGGTCATCACCGTCGTCGGTGCCCGTCAGCACAACCTCAAGGACCTGACCGTGGAGGTGCCGCGGAACCGCATCACCGTCTGTGCCGGACCGAGCGGCAGCGGCAAGAGCAGCTTCGCCGTCGATACCGTCTACACCGAGGGCCAGCGCCGTTACGTCGAGTCGCTCAGCGCCTACGCCCGCCAGTTCCTCAGCCGGCTCCAGCCGCCCAGGGTGGAACATATATCGGGTCTGTCCCCGGCCGTGTGCATCGAGCAGAAGACCGCCACCCGCTCGCCGCGCTCCACGGTGGGGACGATCACGGAAATCTACGACTACATGCGGATTCTCTGGGCGCGTCTGGGCCGCCCCTACTGCCCCTCCTGCAACGTTCCGGTGGGGACGCAAAGCAGCGAGGAGATCGTGGAGAAGGTGCTCCGCCTCGGCGGGGGGCGGCGGGTGCTGCTGCTGGCGCCGATCGAGCCGGCCGCCCAGGAAACCTACGCCCGGTTGTTCGAGCGGCAGCGATCGAGCGGCTACGCCCGCGTCCGCGTGGACGGAGAAATCCACCCGCTGGACCGCGAGATCCCCGTGGACCACCGCCGCACCCACCGGGTGGAACTGGTCGTGGACCGCCTCGTGCCGAGCGGGCGCAGACGGGGGCGGCTCACCGACAGCATCGAACAGGCGCTGACGGTGGGGGAGGGTGTCATCACGGTGCTCGTCGAGGAGGGCGGAGACCGGACCGAGGCCGACTCCGGCGGGGAATCGACCCGGGCGGACGAATCCGCCCGCTCCACGGTGCGGGAATATCGCTTTTCCCAGCACCGCAGTTGCGAGCGTTGCGGGCGGAGTTTCGACGAGCTGACGCCGCACCATTTCTCCTTCAACACCCGCATGGGCTGGTGCGAGACCTGCGAGGGACTCGGCGTCCAGCGGGGGGCGAGCGCCTCGACCGTCGTCGTCCATCCCACCCGCTCGATCCTCGACGGCGCCGTCGGCGCCTGGGGGAAGTTGAAGCCGGGCACGTTGTTGCATCGCTTCGTGTCCGCCCTGGCCGACCACGTCGGATTCGATCTCGCCACGCCGTGGAACGAACTCGACGAGCGACACCGGCGGGCGATCCTTTACGGCTGCGGCGAGGAGTGGATTTCCCTCGATCGGGACGGGGAAGCGGCCCGCAGCGGGCGGAGGACGATGGGCATCGTGCCCGGGATGCGGTTCCAGTGGCGGGGGTTCTTCCCGGCCATCCACCGCGCCACCCAGACGAGCTGGCAGTACCGCAAGCGTCTGGAAGACCTCGTGACGGAAGTGCCCTGCGACGCCTGCGCGGGCGGGCGGTTGCGGGCGGAATCGGCCGCCGTCCGTTTGCACGGGATGACCCTCCCCGACGTCTGTCGCATGTCCCTCGACCGCGCCGCCGCGTGGTTCGCCGACCTTCCGCTCACGAAACGCGAGCGGACCGTCGCCGGCGAACTGCTCCACGAGATCACCTCCCGCCTCTCCTTCCTGGTGGAGGTCGGGCTGCATTACCTGTCGCTGGACCGCCCGGCCGCCACCCTCTCCGGCGGCGAGTCGCAGCGGATCCAACTGGCATCGCAGATCGGTACCGGTCTGACCGGCGTGCTGTACGTGCTGGACGAACCGACGATCGGCCTGCATCCGCGCGACAACGATCGCCTGATCGCCGCGTTGAAGCGGCTGCGTCGCCTGGGCAACACGCTGCTGCTCGTCGAGCACGATCGGGAGATCATCCGCGCCGCCGATTGCGTGCTGGACTTCGGACCAGGAGCGGGCGCCCTCGGCGGCGAGATCACCGCCCAGGGAACGCCGAAACAGATCGAAACCCGCGGTCGGTCGCTGACCGGAAAATATCTTTCGGGCAAACAGGCGATCCCCGTTCCCGCGGAGCGCCGCCCGGTGGATGAGCAGACGCCCCGGCTCACGGTGCACGGCGCGCGGGAGCACAATCTGCGTGAGATCGACGTGGCGTTCCCGCTGGGACGCTTCGTCTGCGTGACGGGCGTCTCCGGCAGCGGCAAGAGCACGTTGGTGACGGAGATCCTCTATCGCGCGCTGGCGTCGCGGATTCATCGTGCCCGTCTGGTGCCCGGCGGGCACGACCGCATCACCGGCCTCGAACGCATCGACAAGGTCATCAACGTCGATCAGACCCCGATCGGCAACAGCCCGACGAGCAACCCGGCCACGTATACCGGCGTGTTCGACGCCGTCCGCGAGCTGTTCGCCCGCCTGCCGGAAAGTCGAATCCGGGGTTACACGGCCAACCGGTTCAGCTTCAACCGCCCCGGCGGTCGTTGCGAAGCGTGCGAGGGCATGGGGCAGCGCTGCATCGAGATGCACTTCCTGCCCGACGTATGGGTGACGTGCGAGCAGTGCGGCGGGGCCCGCTACGAGCCGGAGACGTTGCAGGTCCGCTACCGCGGAAAATCCATCGCCGACGTGCTGAATCTGCGCGTGAAGGAGGCGATGGTGCTGTTCGAATCCATCCCCCGCGTCCGCAAACTGCTCCAGACCCTCGACGACGTGGGCCTGGGCTATCTTCAGCTCGGTCAGCCCGCGCCCACGCTCTCCGCGGGCGAGGCCCAGCGGGTGAAACTCGCGGCGGAACTGGGCCGACCCCAGACCGGAAAGACCCTCTACATCCTCGACGAACCCACCACCGGGCTGCACTTCGACGACCTGCGCAAACTCCTCGTCGTACTCCATCGCCTCGTCGATCTGGGCAACACCTGCATCTGCATCGAGCACAACCTGGACGTGATCAAGACGGCCGACTGGATCATCGACCTGGGACCGGAAGCCGGCGCGGAGGGCGGCACCATCGTGGCCGAGGGTACGCCGGAAGATGTCGCCAAAGTCCCCGCTTCCCACACGGGGCGGGCGCTGGCGCCCGTGCTGGCCGCAGGCCCCCGTGAGCATCGTGTGGCACACGTCCCCTCGGAGGCGGAGCGGTTCCCGAAGGAAGAAGCGGAGCCGATCGTGCTCGACGGCGAGGCCCGGATGCCATGGGAACGCGACGGTCGCGGGTGGCATACCAAAAACCCCGTGGATCGTGAGGGCCGACCGGTCGCCTGGGATCCCGCGCTGCTCACATGGATTGTCGAGACGATCGAAAGCGGGGATGGCCGTCTGCGGGTGCACTGGAACCATCCCTCCCGGGTCGAGATCACGGCCATGACGGGCAAGTGGTGGTTCTGTCACATTCTGACCCGGGGGCGGGAGCTACTGGACCTCGCCGTGCGTGTCCCTGCGGGGGTGCTTCGATTGACGCGGGTCCGGGCCGAGCTGGCGATCCCCACGCTGGACGAACGAACGGACTTGCCCGTCTACGGGCAGGAAGACCGGGTTCGCATGCGGTCGTTGCGGGACGGTTGGGAGGAATACCGCCTCCACCTGCGGGATTTCAAGGACGTTCGCCGTCCGGCCCTGCGCAGGTTCCTTCGGCAGGCGGCGGGGGCGTATATGGGCGAGATCGAGCGCATGTGCGAACAGCCTGCGCAGCAGAAACCGTGGCTGGCGGACGGCAAGGCCTGGCACCTGTCGCAGAAATCGATCCGCCGCGGCGCCCGCGTTCGCTGGAAACCGGCGGCGCTGATGGCGCTGATCGGGCGTTTCAAGTCGATCCAGGCGGATCTCGATGTCGCGTGGAACCGGCAGACGGCTGTGGAGCTTCTCGTTCCCGGGGAGGAAAAATACGCCGGCAGGATCGTGACCAACCAGGCGCGGGGGCTGCGCGTCGAGCTTCGCGCACCGTCGGCGCTGCTGACGCCGGTGATGGTCGATCGGCTGGGGACCGACGCCCGGATCAAGTCGCGCGGCGGGTGGGACTGGGTCGTCTTCTGGGTGCGGTCCCTGACGGACAACGATCCGGTGCAGTTGGCGGACGTGTGGCGTCGGTGCCGCCGCGTGGCCTCGGAAGGGAGATTGCAAAGCGCGTGACCAAGCTGGTGCCCAATCGGTTCCTGATGGCGCTGGAGTTTCCGCTGCCCCATCGTCCGCGGCCGCCCCGCGTGGACGGGGATCTGAAAGACTGGACAGCGCGGGAGCGGCTCCCGGCGTTGGACGCGCTGGACGGGCGGACGCCCTTTGCGGAGCTGTGGGCCTGCTGGAACGAACGCGGGTTGTGGATTGCCTGCCGGGTGCGCGGGCGGCGCGGGCCGTTGCGATGCGATCCGCGCCGCTTCTGGAAGGGCGACAACCTGCGGTTGTGCCTCGACATGCGCGACGCCCGCTCGAACCGCCGCGCCACCCGCTACTGCCGCCAGTTTTTCTTCCTCCCTGTCGGGGGCGGGCGCAGCGGGCGGGAGCCGGTGGCCGGCGTCAATCCCATCAAGCGGGCACGCGAGGAACCGCCACCCGTGCCGGTGGAGCGGATCGAGGTCGCCTCCCGCGTGCAACGGGACGGATACGGTCTCGAGGCCCACCTCCCGGCCGAGTGCCTCTACGGCTTCGATCCGGAATCCCATCCGCGGATCGGGTGGTACCACATCGTCGAGGACGTGGAGCAGGGGCAGCAATACCTCACCGTGGGAGACGATCTGTACTGGTACGTGGACCCGTCGACCTGGGCGACGGCCGTTCTGACGCGGTAGCCGGCGACATCGGAAACGGTCGTTGCGGACGGTTGGCAGGCATGAGGGAGGTTCCTATAATCCCGGCTTCGGTTGCTGTGAGGCATGGTGGAGCGGCCGGTCGGTTCGGGACGGAGAGTCACGACGGAGACGAATGAAGATGCTCGATCTGAACGGATTCTTTACCTCGACGGAGTTTCTGACGCAGGTGGCCTCGGTGGTCAGCGCGGTCCTGTCGATCCTGCTCGGCGATTTCCTGGCGCGGTTTTTTTCCGGAACGGCCTGATCAAGCCCGGTTCCATCTGTTCCTTGCCCGATCTTCCGCCTCGCGCCCCCGTCCGACGGGGGCGGGGGAGAAGCTCTGTTGACGCATCGGGGAGGGGGGGTAGAGTGTTTCTGGATCTTTCGGAGCGGCCGGCCGATGGATCCACGGAGGATCGGGGGAAGAGCGGCGGGTTCCGGACCGTTCGAGTCGAGGCGTGATGACGCAACCTGCATGAAGGACGGCGCTTTCGACATCGCTCCTTGCGGATCGGTGCGAGAGGCGAGGGTTTGCCCCGCCGCCCCGACCGGTGCCGCTCGTTTCGTCCCGGACTCGTCCGCTTCGTGCCGGGCGTCACGTCTGTCCCCAGGGCCATGCCGTCTTCGGGGAGGGTCGCCCTGCTGAAGGTCTCCCTGCCAGATGGAACCACCTTGGACGTAGCGGAAGGTTCCGCCGCCGCGGACGTTGCGGCCATGCTCGGACCGGGACTCGCCCGCAAGGCGGTCGCCGCCCGCATCGTCCACAACGGACGCCGCGAGATCATCGACCTGCATCGTCCTCTTCCGGGCGACTGTGAGCTGCCCCTCCTCACAGCGGGGGACGACGACCCCGACAGCCTCTACGTGCTCCGCCACAGCGCCGCGCACGTGATGGCGGAGGCGATCTGCAAGCTGTTCCCGGAAACCAAGCTGGTGTACGGTCCGCCGCTGGAAGACGGATTCTATTACGACATCGATCTGCCCCGTTCGCTGACGCCGGGTGATTTCGCCGACATCGAGGCGGAAATGCGACGGATCGTCAAGGA
>CAZNQN010000088.1:5798-8385 GCA_964574925.1 uncultured Phycisphaeraceae bacterium
GACTTCCTGCCATCGACGCTGGACCTGAGCGTGGTGGATGACATCGTGCGCGTCAGCGACCGCGAGTCGTTTCTCTGGGCGCGGCGGATCGTCAAGGAAGACCGCCCCTTCCGCCGCTATGAGCTTCCCCGCGAGGAGGCGATGGCCAAGCTCCGCGAGGAGGGGAACCGCTACAAGCTCGACAACGCCGAACGGGCCGAGGGCGATACGCTCAGCTTCTACGTCACCGGCGAAACGCCGGGGAAGGATTTCGAGGATCTCTGCCGCGGGCCGCACCTGCCCCGTACCGGGTGGATCAAGGCGTTCAAGGTTCGTCAGGTCAGCCGTTCGTTTTATCGGGGGGACGTCAACGATCAGCCTCTCCAGCGCGTCTACGGGACGGCGTTTTACAAGAAATCCTCGCTCGATGCGTTCCTGAAGCAGCTCGAAGAGGCCCGCAAGCGGGACCACCGCGTGCTGGGCAAGGAATTGCACCTGTTCACCGTCACCGATCGTGTGGGGACCGGCTTGGTGCTGTGGCAACCGAAGGGCACGGTGATCCGCAACGAGTTGCAGAACTACCTGACGAGCGAGATGGTCAAGCTGGGCTACGACCTGGTCGTCACGCCGCACATCGGACAACTGGGGTTGTACCGAACGAGCGGGCACTATCCGTATTACGAGGAATCGCAGTACCCGGCCATGTTCGAGACGGACCGCGGCAAGGCGATCCAGGCGGCGTTGCAGTTCGCGCGGCGGGTGTCGAGCCGGCACGGGGGGGAGCGGGAGGCAGAAGCGCAGAAGCTGCGGGCGCTGGTACGGGCGATCGAACAGGTGTGGGGACCGATCGGCGGCGCAGGGGACGAAACCTCGCCGGAGCGGATGGCCGAGGCGTTGCAGGCGGCGCTCGTCGAGGAGCCGGGGTATCTGCTCAAGCCGATGAACTGTCCGCACCACATTCAGCTTTACGCCGCCCGTCCGCACAGCTACCGGGATCTTCCCGTGCGGCTGGCGGAATTCGGCACTGTCTACCGCTACGAGCAGAGCGGTGAGGTCTCCGGCATGACGCGGGTGCGGGGGTTCACGCAGGACGACGCCCATCTGTTCTGCACCGTCGATCAGTTGCAGGAGGAGCTGCTGACCACGGTGGCGCTCACGCGGCAGGTGCTGGAGGTGCTGGGGCTGACGGATTACCGCGTCCGCGTGGGATTGCGCGATCCCGCAAGCGACAAGTACGTCGGTTCCGCGGAGAACTGGAGCCGGGCGGAGTCGGCGTTGCGGGAGGCGGCGCGGGCGAGCGGGATGGCGTTCGCGGAGGAAATCGGCGAGGCGGCCTTTTACGGTCCCAAGATCGATTTCGTCGTGAAGGACTGCATCGGGCGGAGCTGGCAACTCGGCACCGTTCAGGTGGACTACAACCTGCCGGAACGGTTCGATCTGCACTATGTCGGGAAGGACAATCGTCCGCACCGCCCGATCATGATCCACCGGGCGCCGTTCGGCAGCATGGAACGGTTCGTGGGGATCCTGATCGAGCATTTCGAGGGGGCGTTCCCTCTGTGGCTGTCCCCCGTGCAGGTGGGGGTGGCCACGGTGAGCGAAAAGAGCGTCGCGTACGGGCGGCGGGTCCGGGATGCCCTTTCCGAGGCCGGTCTGCGCGTCGTCCTGGACGCCGGGGACGAGAAAATCGGTCCGAAGAAGCACCGATTGCGGACGGAGAAGGTAAACTACATCCTGGTCGTGGGGGAACAGGAGGCGGCCGACGGAACGGTGAACGTGAACGATCGGTCGGGCCGCACCGGCGGCAACATGTCGCTGGAGCGGTTCATCGAGGGTTGTCGGAAGGAGATCGAAAGTCGGGGGCGGCGGACGCTCCTGGATTCGGGTTCCTAGGGAAGTCGCCCCGGGATCCGGCGGAGCGTTCCGCCGTGGACCGGGGCGCGCGGTTTGGAAAGGGTTGTCAGCCATCGCCAAGTCCCTTCGTGTGAATGAGCAAATCCGGGTCTCGCCGGTGCGGGTGATCGACCAGCACCAGCGTCAGTTGGGGGTTCTTCCCGTGGTGGAGGCGCAGCGCCTCGCGCGGGAGGCGGGTCTGGATCTGGTGGAGGTCTCGCCCACCGAAAACCCGCCGGTCTGCCGCATCATGGACTACGGGAAGTACAAGTATGAAAAGAAGAAGCGGCAGCGTGCCGCTTCGCACGGCCACGTCATCGTCCTCAAGGAAATCCGCCTGCGACCCAAGACGGACGCGCATGATCGGGAGACGAAGCTGGGGCGTGCGCGGGAGTTCCTCGCTCAAGGACACAAGGTCCAGTTCACCATGCTGTTCCGCGGGCGGGAGCGTGCACACCGCGATCGGGCGCTGGCGATCTTCCGGGAAATCCTCGATCAGCTCGGCGAGGGCGTGAAGGTCGAGCGACCTCCCACCATGGAGGGGCGGCGGATGAGCATGATCGTCTCTCCGGTCAAGGTCGCCGGGAAGAAGAAGGCGGAGGAGACCGCGACCGAGGGCGAAAAGGCGGCACCGGCGGAGGTCGAGTAGCCGGACCGCACGCTTGGTCGTTTTCCCGGCGCGGCGGGGTTCCCTCGGCACGGGCGGTTTTTGTTC
>CAZNQN010000089.1:0-8347 GCA_964574925.1 uncultured Phycisphaeraceae bacterium
TGTGCGTGGTGGGGTACACGCACGAGGCCGTCTCGCTGGTCGCCGGCAAGATCAAGTTCAAGGAGCTGGAGATCGTCGGGTCGCTGGGGTGTCGTCCGGTGGATTACCGGCCGCTGATCCGGCTCGTGGAGCAGGGGACGATCGACGTGAAGCGCCAGGTCACGCACCGGTTCCCGCTGGATCAACTGACGGATGCGTTTGCGGTGATGAAGGAGGGGGTCTCGCTGCGCTCGATCGTGGTGCCGTGAGGGAACCGGATGCCGGAGCACGCGGAATGGGTGTCGCGTTGAAACGCAGACCGCTGGAGACGCAGAAGCGGCTCAAGTCGCTGCTGCGCGATCATTTCGCGGCGCTCGACCAGGCTGCGAAGGATCCTTCGCGGAAGGTGGCGTGGTGCACGTCGGTGGGACCGTGCGAGATCCTGACGGCGATGGGGTTCTCCGTCTACTTTCCGGAGAATCACGGGGCGCTTCTGGGGGCAAGGCGTCTGAGCCACACCTTCATTCCGCGGGCGGTGGGGATCGGGTATTCGGCGGAATCCTGTTCCTACATGACCAGTGACATCGGCTCGACACTGGCGGGATGCAGCCCGTTGTGCGAGGCGTACGGCGTGTCCGGACCGCCGCGCGCCGACCTGCTCGTCTACAGCACCAACCAGTGCCGGGAGGTGCAGGACTGGTGGACATTCTACGGCCGGCGGTGGGGAGCGCCGGTGCTGGGCGTCAACCCGCCCGCGCACCTCGGCGAGGTGACGGACGCGCACATCGACTTCGTCCGCGGGCAACTGGAGAAGCTGATCGAACGGATCGAGGCCCGTTTCCACATCAAGATGGCCGGGTCGAGGCTGGAGGAGGTGGTGCACCTGTCCAGTCGGGCGTCGGCGCTTTGGCGGAAGGTGCTGGAGACGGCCTGTCATCGACCGGCGCCGCTGACGTTTTTCGACGGGGTGATCCACATGGCGCCGGTGATCCTGATGCGCGGCAGCGAAGAGGCGGTCGCCTATTACGAAACGCTGCTTTCGGAGCTGGAGGCACGGGTACACGACGGCGTGGGGGCGGTGCCGGAGGAACGGTTCCGCGTCTACTGGGAGGGGATGCCCATCTGGCCGCGACTGCGAGAGCTTTCGGAGAAGTTCTTCGATCTCCGAACGGCCGTGGTCGCCAGCACCTACTGCAACTCCTGGGCGTTCGAGGAGTACGACGGCTCCGATCCGCTGCGCTGGATGGCCAGGACGAGCACGGAAATCTTCATCAACCGCGACGAAGAATACAAGCAGTCGTTCCTGCGCGAGATGGTGGAGCGCTTCGCCGTCGACGGAATCATCTTCCACAACGCGCGGACGTGTCCGAACAACACCAACGCCCGTTTCGGGATGCCGCAGCGGTTGCGGGAACAGTGGCGGCTGCCCGCGCTGGTGATCGACGGCGATTTGAGCGACCTGCGCTTCTTCTCCACGGCGCAGACGATGACCAACATCGAGGCGTTCGTGGAACAACTGGAGGAGGCGGGGCGATGAGCGGTTCGTGGTACGTCGGCGTGGACGTCGGCTCGTCGGCCACCAAGTGCGTCGTGCTCGACGAGGGGGGCCAGCTCCGCGGGCACCACGTCGTCTGCTCCGGGTTCGACTACGGCGAAGCGGCGGAGAAGGCGCTCGAAGGGGCGCTGGCGATGGCCGGCGCCGACGCCGGCGACGTGGCCGGTTGCGTCGCCACCGGATACGGACGCGGATCGGTCGCACGCGCGGACCGTCAGGTCACCGAGATCACCTGTCATGCCCGCGGTGCCCGCGAATGGTACCCGGAAGTGCGGAACATCATCGACATCGGCGGGCAGGACACGAAGGTGATCCGCCTGGCCGAGGACGGCCGCCTCACCGACTATCGCATGAACGCCAAGTGCGCCGCGGGGACGGGGATGTTTCTGGAATCCATCGCGCTGAAGCTGGGGATCACGCTTTCCGAGCTGGACGCGCTGGCGCGGCAATCGACCCGCCGCACGGTGGTCAACAGTTACTGCACGGTCTTCGCGGGCACGGAGGTGATCGAACGGATCAAGGAGGGGCAGCCGCGCGAAGACATCGCCATGGGACTGTTCCGGTCCATCGCGGTGCGCGTCTCGGAGATGCTGGCGGCGCGCAACGGGTGGATCGGGGCGACGGGCGGAGTGGTGGCGCATTGTCCGGCCATGGTCAAGGCGCTGGAGGAGGTGTTCGAGGCCCCGGTGCGGTTGCCGCCCATGCCGCAACACGCCGGCGCTTACGGCGCCGCCCTGCTGGCACGAGAAGCCGCCGGGCGGCGGGAGAGTGAGACGGACCATGCTGCACGCCGGTAAACTCGGAGTCCATCCGCCGGGCGCCTTGGGCGTCGCCTACTTCATCCACGCGCGGGCAGACTGTTTCATCGGTCGCGGCGGGGAGGGGATCACCACGACGCTCAAGGAAGCCGGGGCGCTCAACCTGCTCGATCACGGGCGGGTGCGATCGATTCCGCTGGAGGGGCGCATCTTCACGAACCTGCTGGAAGCCGAGGCGCTCGACCGCCTGCCGGAACTGCTGATGGTCTGTTGCAACCCGGACCAACTGCCGTCGTTTACCGCGCACGTGACGCGGTTCCTGGAGAACCTGGCCGAGCGGGGGCACTTGCGAAGCGCAGAAGACGTCCGCCGCTACGTGCCCATCCTGCTGATCCTTCCCAACGGCATCCTGGCGGAGCAGACGCTGGAGGTCTACGAGGACCAGATCCGCGAATCGCTCTTGATGCAGCGTCTGCCGGGCGTGAGGGAGGAGATGATCCCCGCGCTGCTGGACCGCGTGGTGCGGGGGATTTCGGTACAGGCGGGCGGACGCAAGGGGGAGGGCAAGGAAACCGTCTATCTGCTCGAGCGCAAGGGAATGCTGGTCTTCGCGGGCGGCGGCGCGCAGGAGCGGGAGCGGATCGAGGCCGTCCTCACCGCCCACGACTATCCCTTCCAGCACGTCCGCGGCGTGCCGGCCACCCGGATCGAATTCGACAAGGCGATGATCTCCATCGTCCTCAACGTCGGCGGACTCATCCACACCGTCAAACCGGATGGGGAGCTGATCGACCTGCGGATGGGCGATCTGTGCAAGGATCCGACGAAGCATGAATTCGTGACGCGGATCACGCGGGCGGTGTTCGATGTGGGCAAGGCGATCGGCGCCTATCCGCCGGAAGCGACGTACGAGGAGATCTGGGCGAAACATCGCAACACGATCCTGGCGCACGCGGGGCACGTGACCAGTTCGTTGAAGTCGTTCCGGGACGCCCTGGCGCACGGTCTGCACAGCGTCCGGTTGTTTCCCAACGAGGAATGGATCCTCACGCCCCTGTGCCGGTACGCGGCACGGGCGGGGATGCCGGAGGAGGAGAGGCTTTTCCGATCGTTGAAGCGCGACGTGCAGGCGGCGATGGCGCGGGCCATCCGTCGCCGGGACCGGGCCGACGCCGCCCGCGAAGACGGAGCAAGACCCATGAACCTGGCCGCACAACGGAACATCTCGGTGGAATTGTTCGAAACCGGATCGGACGACGTGGTGCTGGTCGGCACCATGCTGGACAACGAACATCTCATCAAGCTGGAGGTGACCGTCTACCTGCCGGACGAGCAGATCACCCGGAGTCGTCTGTCCATGGTCCGCGTGCCCTTTCCCGTCTGCCGGGAGGTGGAATCGCTGGCCGAGCGGCTCGTCGGGCTGCGCATCCAGCGGGGCGTGCTCAACGAGATCCATCACCGCGTCGGCGGCAAGGTGGGGTGTTCGCACATCAAGGAGCTGGCCATCAACATCGTGTATTTCGTCGCCTCCTATCTGGTCCGCCGCCGGGCCGGCGTCGATCCGGCGGGCATGGAGTTCGCCCTCAAACCGCCGGAGGAACGGTTCGTCCTGACGCGCGACTGGTTGCGGGATTCGTGCCTGGCCTATTGCCAGACCACGCCGATGGGGCTTGACGAGCAGTTCGGCATCCGCCGTCTGGGCGAGGCGCACACGCATCCGGTGCCGCTGGGGGACTACGAACCGTCGCTGGGCGTGCTGCTGCGGGACCGCGCCGAGCGCTTCGGCGACCGCGTCTATCTGACGTGGCGCGAGGGCGAGAAGGTCCGCTCCCTGACGTGGGCCGACTTCGGCCGGACGGTGATGACGATCGCGTCGCATCTCGTGGCCGAGGGCATCCGTGCCGGCGACCGCATCGCCATGCTCTCAGAGAACCGCGCGGAGATGTTCCAGTTCGAGCTGGCGGTCATGGCAATCGGCGCGGTGGACGTGCCCATCTTCGCCGGGTATCCGCCGCGGCAACTGGCGTACATTCTCAACCACGCCCGTCCGCGCTGGCTGATCGTGTCCGGCAAGCATCAGCTCGACAAGGTGGACCGTTCCGCGTTTCCGTGGATCCAGCGCTACGTCTGCATGGACGCCGACGAGCAGACCGAGGCGTGGGGGGCGATCCCGTTTGCCACGCTGACGGAAACGGGCAGGGGCGACAAAGCGGAACGCGACCGGCGGATCGAGTCCGTCCGCCCCGACGACGAGTGCATGGTGATGTACACCTCCGGGACGACCGGTCCGCCGAAGGGCGTGCGATTGCGGCATCGCAATCTCATCTCGCAGCAAAAGGCACTTTCCCTGCTGTGGGACGTCAACGAGAACGACGTCTTTCTGAGCTACCTGCCGTGGCATCACAGTTTCGGCGGGCTCTTCGAGCGGTTCATGACGCTGTACAACGGCTGCACGTTCTGCCTGGACGATTCGCGCGGGCGCGACGTGGACCGCATGATCGACAACTGGCGACGATACGATCCGAGCCTGTTTTTCAGCGTGCCGCGCGTCCACGACCTGCTGCTTTCCCGCTGTCGGGAGGAGCGGGCGGTGGAACGGATCGTGTTCGGCGGTCGGCTGCGGTTCGTGTTCACGGCCGGGGCGCCGCTGCCCGCCAAGCTGGAAGCCTACTACCGCGAGCATCACATCCCCGTCCTCGAAGGATGGGGCCTGACGGAAACCTCCCCCTGTGTCACGGTGACGACACTGGACGGGAGGTGGAAGAGCGGCTACGTGGGCCGACCCATCCCCGGGGTGTCCGTGCGGCTCAGCCCCGATCAGGAGATCCTCGTCAAGGGGCCCAACGTGATGATCGGCTATCTGCACGACGAGGAAGCCACGTCGCACGTGCTCGACGCCGACGGCTGGTTCCGCACCGGCGACCTGGGCGAGTTCACCGACGAGGGCCTGCGCATCCTGGGACGGAAGGACGGGGCGTTCAAGCTGACCAACGGGGAGAAGGTCCACCCCCAGCGGATCGAAAGCATCCTCGTCAACGAATCCCCGTGGATCCGTCAGGCCGTCGTGGTCGGCAGCGGGAAGGATTTCGTCGCCGCGTTGATCTATCCGGACAAGGTGCGGCTTGGAGAATGGGCGAACGAGCACGACGTCCCGCGCGAGCGGATGTTCGACGACCCGGCCGTGCGGGAACTGTTCGCGGAGGAACTCGCCCGTCTCAATCCGCTGATCGAGGTCAAGTATCACCGCGTGCGTCGGGCGGTGCTGATCGAGCATGAACCGACGCTGGCGGATGGAGAGCTGACGCCGTCGGGCAAACTGATCCGCCAGGCGGTGTTCGACCGGCACCGGGAGCGGATCGAGGCGATGTTTGCTCCCGACCCGGCCTCCTTCGTCGTCGACGTTCCCCAGACGCAGTTGCAGAAGGTCTAGCGATCATGAGCGGAAACAAGGATGCATCGGTGGTGATCGTGGGAGCGGCGCGGACGCCCATCGGCGTCAAGTGCGGCACGCTGCGGGGGTTCGCGCCGGAAGACCTGGCGGTGCTGGCCTGCGAGGAGGCGATCCGCCGCAGCGGCGTCCCGCGGGAGCGCATCGACGCGGCCGTCGGCGCCAACGTCTACCAGTACACCGCCCCCCACGCCCAGGACATCTATTTCCCCCGCAACGTGGCCTTGCGGTGTCACCTGCGGACGGAAGTGCCGGCCTTGATGGTGCAGCGCATCTGCGGATCGGGGTTGCAGACCATCGTGACCGCCGCCCAGCAGATCCTGCTGCCGCCGTCCGTCGATGACGCGATGGTGACGCTCTGTTTCGGGGCCGAGGTGATGTCGCGGACGCCGCAGATCGTCCGCGCCGAGCGCTCGCCGGCGAACTTCTGGGAGTTCGAGGAGGGCGGCACCGTCGAGGACAGTCTTTTGTGCGGGCTGGATCACCTCCTCGCGGATACGAGCATGATGAAGACCGCCGACGAGTACGGACGGCGGATGGGGATCACGCGCGAGGAATGCGACGCCTTCGCCGCCCTCTCGCACGAGCGGGCGCGGGTGGCGTACCGGGAGAGTCACCTCAACGGCGGCGACGCCCTGCGGGGGATGTTCGCCATCGACGCCGTGGACCTGGACGGTCGGCCCGTCCACCTGGCCCGGGATGAATGCGTCCGCAAGACGGACGTCGAGACGCTCGCCCGTCTGCCCGCTCTGACGCCGAACAAGCTCGTCTCCGCCGGCAACGCCAGCGAGATCAGCGACGGGGCGGCGGCGGTGGTGCTGGCCGATCGCACGACGGCGGAGACGCAGGGCTGGAACGCCCGTTTCGAACTCGTTGCCTGGGGCGTGGTCGGCGTCGATCCGCGGGTGATGGGTCGCGGACCGGTGCCGGCCGTCCAGCAGGCGCTAGGGCGGGCGGGGCTGACGCCGGATCGGATCGGACTGTGGGAGATCAACGAGGCGTTCGCCGCCCAGGTGCTCGGCGTGGAGCGGGAATTGGAGCTGGATCGGAGCCGGCTCAACGTCAACGGCGGCGCCATCGCCCTGGGGCATCCGCTGGCGGCGACGGGCGTGCGGCTTGTGGTGGACCTGATTTACGAGATGGAGCGGCGCGGGATCGCCTATGGCTGTGCGTCGGCGTGCATCGGCGGCGGACAGGGCGTGGCGATCATCGTGCGCGATCGGGAAGCGGACGAGGACCGGGCCGGACGGTAAGGAGATCAGAATCCCATGAAACGGGCGTTTTCCTTCGGGGACAAGCGGATCGAACCGGCGGTTCGGGCGCTGAATGCAATGCGCCGCATCGGCATCATCGGTGGGGGAACGATGGGGCAGGGCATCGTCATCGACCTGCTGCGCAAGACCGATTACGAGATCGTGCTGCTCGACGTCAGCGAGGATGCGCTGCAACGGGCTAAGGCCCGCTTCGATCGACTGTGGACGGAGGAGGTCGAATCTCGCCGCCTGCACCCGGACGAAGCGGCGAAGCGGCGGAAGCGCGTGCGCTTCACGCAGGACTACGCCGATCTCGCCTCCGTCGAGCTGATCTGGGAGGTCGCCACCGAACGCAGCGATATCAAAGCCTGCATTTTCGAGGCCGTCGAGAAGGTCGCCGATCCGACCGCGCTGCTCGCCGTGTTTTCCAACACCTCCTCGCACACCACGGCTGAGCTTGCGGAGTTGTTCCGGTCAGAGGCCCTGCGGGAAAAATTCCTGACGGTGCACGGCTATTACCCCTTCGAGGCCAACCGCCTCATCGACGTGATGAAGGGCAAGTACGCCTCGGAACAGACGTTTCTGCTGGGCGTCGTCTTCGCCGACCAGATCCTCGAAAAGACGGTCCTCGCGCTGCCGCTCGACCATCACGGCTACATCACCGATCCGTTGTTCCAGGCGATGGCGGCGATCGTCTCCTGGGACGTGCGCGAGGCGCGCGACCTGACCGAGCGCGGCGGGGTGTGGGAGCTGTTCACGGCCAATCCCTTCCGCGTGCTCGATCAGACGGGACATATGCCCTACGTGGAATCGGCGCGGCACTTCGGTTCGTCGCTTCCGGCGACGGACCGTTTGCGCAACCTCTATCTCCGTGACGGAAAGCATTATCCCGACTGGATCGCGACCTTGCAGGAGAAGGGCTTCACGGGCGTGCACGGCAACGCGCGCAGGGGGTTCTACGCCTGGACGGACGGCGAGCCGCCGCGCGTGGAAGCCG
The DNA here is from genome assembly GCA_964574925.1 of uncultured Phycisphaeraceae bacterium. GTDB lineage: Bacteria > Planctomycetota > Phycisphaerae > UBA1845 > UBA1845 > CAZNQN01. Next base: position 7,991 of record CAZNQN010000089.1, read on the forward strand.
TCTTCGATCCCAAACGCGGGGAGTACGTTCCCCTTCAACAGCCGTCTCGGAAGGAGTACTGGTCCTATTTCGAGGCGGCCGAGCGCGACCGCCGGGCGGGCAAGATCAAAAGCGCCGAATCGCTGGTGCTGGTCGCCTGTGCCAACGACGCCGGCGGGCGGGCGTTCCGCCGCTACGTCCTGCCGCTGTGTCTCTACGCGCTGGACCTGATCCAGGACGGCATCGCCACGCCGGGACAGATCAACATCGCCACCCGCGTGGGTTTGCGCTTCAAGACCGGTCTTGTCGAGTGCATCGACGCGTTGATCGCGCATCTGACCATCGACGGACTCATCGAACTGATGCGGCGGGCGGCCG
>CAZNQN010000090.1:0-8318 GCA_964574925.1 uncultured Phycisphaeraceae bacterium
CGCCGTATCAGTTGCATCCCATTCTCGAAGGAAACGGCAAGCGTCTGATCTTCATCGGCGACATCGCCCCCACCGTGGCTCACCTGCGGCGGGCGTGGGTGATGGCCTACGACGTCCAGCCCATGCGCACGATCGACGAGAAGGGTTTCCTGTTCGGGCGGGCGATCGAGGAAGGCTGGAGCGTCGCCTTCCCCCACGATCCGGAGGTCGGCGGCGTGGTGCTGGACGGCACGGTGGACCGCCCCATCGTGGCCCGGACGCTCGACCTGTCGTGATTCCCGTGCCGCACCCTCCCGCGGCGAAGTCCCGCGAATCCAAGAATCCAAAAAAGAAAACGGGGCGGTGGTCCGCCCCGTCTCTGGAACTTCTTCGTTCGGCAAGCCCCTGCAGGCCCGCCGAATCATGCGCTTCGACTCGGCTTAGCCGGCGTTACTCGTCGTTGTTCCTCCATCCGGGAACAGATCGAACACCGAGTTGTTGTCCAGGACGAACTCAAAGCCGGCTTCCAGGGCCGCATTCCGCAGCACCCAGCCAAAGAAGTTGTCACCCAGACAACCGAACTGGCACACCGTGCCCGCCAGCATCGCAAATGCGATCGCCTTCACAGTTCTCTTCTTCATCGTGTTGATCTCCATCTTTCTGGAACGCTACGCGTTCACTTCTCCGCTCGAACCACTTGCCTGCCCCCCGGGTTCATCCAAGGAGCAGCCGCTTGTATCTATCTCGCATGAACTCGCAGCGGACGACCCGCACAGGCCGCTCTCGACTGCCAGGCTGTTCTCTGAATCCCTGAAACGCTCCACTCGCCCTGGATGGCGATGCTTCTCGCTTTCCTCGACGCCGCCGCGCCTCCGGCCGGATCCGATCCTTCCGGATCCCGTGCATCGAGGTCGAAGCCTTTCTCTTTCCGTTCCCTCGTCCGCTTCCTCGAACGGAACGTTTCGGCTCCGCGATCGGTCGCACCCTGCCGCGCTCTCTCAGGGGCGCCGGCCAATCGGGGCGGAATTATGCCACCCCCTCCCGATCCCTGCAAGACGTTCCTCGATTTTTTTGCGAGGTTTTTCGGAGGGAGCCCGAGGGCTCCCGGAACCGGATACGTAGGCCCTTATCGGGCGTCCCAGCATTGCCCCATTAGCCTTTTCCGTGAGTCCCAGGGGCGGCCTCCCGCCGAGGCCGGCCCGCCTTCCCCGCCGGCCGGGAACCGCCGGAACCTTCATATACCGCGCAAAAGGCGGAATCCGGGGATCAAAAAAGCCGCGGATTCCCCTTCACGCCCGTCAGAGGGGTTCCCTTTCCCGGCCCGGGGGCTACAATACTCCCGGACTCGCGAGGCGTTTTCAGGGGATCCGGATCGACCGCTTCGAGATAGTCGTTGCCCGCGAGGCGAAGCAGCTCATCCCTGCATTAAAGTCTTGGTTTAATCCATTCTCCTTCCTTGCGCCGATTGTGGGCGGAAGGGGCGAGGGTGGCTCTCGTCGGAGTGACGGAAGTCTATGAGCAGAACGAACAACAACGCGGTGTTCGTGTTCGAGCGGCAGGCGGACCGGGGAGGTCGGCTCCGTTCGATGGACAGAGGATATGTCGCGGGCCGACTCGACCCGGTCGTCCCGGCGAAGGTGGCCGACCGGCTCGGACTGCGAGGGGGGGAGACGCTGGAGGTGCGGGCACCCGCGAACCCTCGCGGGGGTTCCCCCCCGTCCGTGCGACTGGAGGACGTGCGGACGATCGACGGGCGACCGGCGGACGACCGCGAGGCGGGGATTCCGTTCGAGAAGCTCACCGCCATCGACCCGCGGGAGCCGATCCGGTTCGAGACGCCGGACGGACCGCTTTCGATGCGGGTGGTGGACCTGATGACGCCGATCGGGTTCGGACAGCGGGGGTTGATCGTCGCCCCGCCGCGGACGGGGAAGACGATCCTGCTCCAGCAGATGGCGGCGGGGGTGGCGGCCAACCATCCGCAGGCGCATCTGATGATGTTGCTGATCGACGAACGTCCGGAAGAAGTCACGGACATGCGCCGCACGGTGCGCGGCGAAGTGGTGGCCAGCTCCAACGACAACGATCCGCGGGAGCACCTCCGCCTGGCGCGGCTGATGATCGAACGCGCCAAGCGGATGGTGGAAACCGGCAAGGACGTGGTCGTGTTTCTGGACTCCCTCACCCGGCTGGGACGGGCCTTCAACAACCAGGCGCGCAGCGGAGGGCGGATCATGTCGGGGGGACTGGACAGCCGGGCGCTGACGGAGCCCAAGGCCATGTTCGGCGCCGCCCGCAACGCCGAGGAAGGCGGCTCGCTAACGATCATCGCTACTTGCCTGATCGAAACAGGCAGCCGGATGGACGACGTGATCTTCAACGAGTTCAAGGGCACGGGGAACATGGAGATCATGTTGAGCCGGGAGCTGGCGAACCGTCGGCTCTACCCGGCCATCGACCTCAACGCCTCCGGCACGCGGAAGGAGGAGCTTCTCCTCTCGCCTGAGGCCCTGGAGGTCACTCATCATCTGCGCCGCAAGGGGCTGGATCTGGGACCGGTGCGGGCCATGGAGATGTTGCTGGACACGCTGCGGAAATTCGAGAACAATCAGCATTTTGTCCGGGCGGTCGCCGTGGGTCCCCGGTGATCGAGCACGCCTCGTTTTGTGCCCCGACCGGGGTTTGAGGCCCGCGCGTTGCGGCCTGCTGCATCCTTGTGTGACCAGCGAGGGGGGGACTGCTCACCATGTTGAACCGGATCCTTGCCTCTGCGGGTGGAAAGACCGCTCTCCAATCCGGTTTTCGTGCTCCATCCGTTACCGGACGAAGCAGCGTTTTCCCTTAGGGGTTCCATCGGAGACGGGCGAAAATCACTCCGCGATTCGATCTCCTGCCCCGTCGTATCGAAGGTGGGCGCCGTCATGGACGATGTATCCGATGGAACGGCGGCGTGCTGAAAACGCCGCAAGTCACTCGGTGCGTTTCTCCGTCTGCGGAGCAGAGAGGCCGAAGATGATGGATGCCAATCAACCGATCCCTTCCACTCTGGCCATGGAAGATCCGAGCTGCGCCCACATCGTGGGCGAGTTTCTGGCTTCGCTCGACGAGCGCCTTCACGAGCTGGAAGCATCGCTCCAGGAAGGCAATCTGGACGGGCTGCGAGCCAAGGCCCACCAGCTCAAGGGCGCGGGCGGCAGCTACGGGTATCCTGCTCTGACGGAAAGGGCCGCCGAACTGGAAGCGCAGGCGAAAGCCGGAAACCTGGAGCGGTGTCGCGGCTCGTTCGCTTCGCTCAAGACGCTGTGCGGGCAACTGGTGGTTGGCGTCGAGGCGTAAGCGGGACGCACCCGTCCTCCCAGGCCGTCGAACACTTCCCGCCGATCATGCCGTCGCTGCGGGGCGCTCGGCTCCACAAAGGTCAGGTCGGGGGGGCGACAAACGACCACTCGTCATCCGTGACATCGCCGGGGCAGGGCTTCCGTGCCATACCCCTCCCATCGGCTCAACCTCCAAAACGTCTATCAAACGCTAAAACGCTGCTCTTGAAAGGGAAACCGGCATTGCGCGCAAGATACCGGAAACTGCAGGAACCCGGATCCCTTGGAGGCCAAGCCAGGGATGGCATCGCCAAACTGCTGGACGAGGTGGCGGGCGCCGGTGTGACGGCGACCGACACGAGCGTGCTCATGCCGCGTTACGCCAGCCCTGAGCAGATTCGCGGGGATCGTCTGACCACGGCGACGGATGTCTACTCGCTCGGCGTCGTGCTGTACGAACTCCTCACCTTTCGCTGTCCCTACGACGTGGAGTGCACGACGCGGCGGGCCGTCGCGCTGCGTGAGCAATGGCTCGGTACAATCGACGCCGAGACGCGCCAAGCGATGCGCGATCCGATCACCGGCATCTTCGAGTCCGGCGGCGCGATGGACGAAGGCAGGGCACTTGGCAGGACCTTGCTGGCGCGCGACATCGAGGCGGTCGGCTCAGAAGGCGCCGATGCCATGGACACGTGGTACCTTCTGGTCCAGTACGGAACCTACGACTCGGATACGGCAATCGGGAAACTGCGTGGCCTGCCGGCGTGGAATCGCCGCGAACGAGGCGACCGGCACCCCCAACGCTTTCGATCATACACACCCTGGCCAACCTCTATGTGCAGGAGGGGCGACTGGACGAGGCGGCGCCGCTGATCGAGGAGGCGTATGACCTCGCCACGGCACACTACGATCCGGCCGACGCCGAATCGCTGGACGCCATGCTGGGGCTGGCGATTCTGTACGGGCGGGCCGATCGCGGGTCCTTCACGGAAAGCCCCACCAGCCACGCGACCAGCTCGACGAAACCTCCCGCCCACAGGGAAGCGAACGTCTGGACGAACCGCTCCGCCTTCTGCACCGAGGCCATGCGGAACTTGCAGCAGCGAACCTTGAGCTCGCCTGCCTAACCTGTCCTTCCAAGAGTTGGTCCCGTGAAGGTTCTCTGAAACGCGGCTGCGTCGCGCAGGTCCACGTCGCCGTCCTCATCGCCGTCGTGGACTCTGCACGCGGTCGGGGGTTCGGCACCGGGACCGCTGCGGCAGGAGACGAAAGAAGCTTGATCCGTCAGATCGACGTCGCCGTCGGCGTCGGCGTCTCCCATCCAGACGCGGACGCGGATACGGCTCTCGTCGTTCGTGCAGGGCACGCCGGAAGCGAGCAACTGTGTCATCGAGCGGTCCAGGTACTTTCGGAAGATGCTGTCGGGATTGTCGGGGTCCTGGGTATCGCGGTAATCCTCGGGGCGATAGCCGTTCTGTTCGATCTGCGGAATGAGGATGTGTCGGACGGCCCAGAGGTCGAGGGCGATCGGGTCGGTCCCCGCGGCCAACTGATTGCGCCGTGAGGCCTGGGCGTACCCGGCGGCAGGACCGAGACCCGGGCGGGCGAGGATCCAGATGCAATCGAGAATAGTCAGGTCCGGCAGGCGGACCTGGGCGAGCACCGTGCCCATGCCTCCGCGTCCGACGGCGGCGTGAGCATCGGTGCCCAGCTCGCGGGTCACGACGCCCATGTGGTTTTTCACCGCGGCGGTGACGCCGTAGATGAAATGGGTCTTGAGGACCGGGAGGTTGAAGACGACGAGGCGGTCGCGCTGGTAGATGCCGCGGGTCGGATCCCAGCATCCGTGCTTGTAGCTGACGTAGGTTCCGAAGGGGGACCGGAACTTCGGATAGGACACACGGATGCCCGTCTGCGGATCGGGGACGGCGGCGACGACATAGCCGTCGCGCAGATCGCCGTCGGCGTACTCCTGGACGGCCGTGTAGCGGATGGTATCCCAGCGGACGGTGGCGACGCGCCAACCCTCGGCGGCGAAATCGGCCACGACGTCGGCCGTCGACTGGGCGGGATCCTCGGCGTTGCTTCCCGGCCAGTCGAAGCTGCCGCCGCCCTGCCCGTTGTCCGCGACAAGAATCTCGCCGGTAAAGCCGTCCGGATGCTCGACAAGGCATCGGATCAGGCCGCGGAGAAGATCGGTGTTGGTGCCGCCCCGCTCGGGCCACTGGGCGTTGATCTTGAACAGCACGATGCTGTCGGCGGCGACGAGACCGTCGGGGCCGGACGTGAGCGAACGAAGCGAGGAACGGTAGAACTTCTTTCCCCGCGTTCCCATCAGGGTGACGAGATCGTCGACGCCGCCGAACCGTCCGGGGAGAACGCCGCGGGCACGGGGGACGAAGAATACGTCGGCCACGTAATCGGGAGGGGGATCCGACAATGGCGAGACCGGACGGGGGACGTTCCGCAACGCCGCGCCGGTCCAGACGAGAACACCTGTGACAACGGCCGCGCCCAAGGCGGCCGTCCCGATCGCGGCCCGTCTTCTTTTCCGTGCCCGCCGACATGCGTTCAACGCGGACGGGGCCGCGCGGCTGAGACCGAGAAAGGTCAGGACGGTCATCAGGGATGCCTGCTGGCAGGGGTAGGCGATCCGTCTCGGCTGCATCCCGCTGCGAAGCAGCAACCAGAGGCCGGCGAGCAGGGCCGGGATCCCCATCAGAAGACGGCGTCCAAAACGATGCAGGGCATCCGAAGAGCGATCGTCAGGGGATGAGAGGGAGGGAATCCGGTCGGAGCAGGGGCGAAAGAATCGCCGGCTTGTCGCGGGTTGCCGGACCCTTCGACACACGAGATTTCCCCTTCGCGGTGCACTCCCTCCGGCGATGCTCAACAAATTAGGGAGCCTAACGGGAAAGATCAAGCGGGACCGGGAGAGGCCGATAAAATAAACGTGCGGATCACCGACCACCATACCACACCGCCCCTTCCGTGAGGGAAGAGCCCCGGGGAGCCGGCTCGGGAGGTCAGGCTGGTCCGGATCGTGCAAGCATCGGAGCGACGACAACGGGGATCCGGAGAATCGCAGATGCCCGGCATGCGGGATGACGCGGGCGGCGGGGAACGGTCCCCTCGCTGCTTGAAGATGATGGACGAATATCAGGCCGGGGCCGTCTCCCGCGAACGGAGGCCCCCGGCCCGGAAGATCGCCATGCACATCACGCTGCGTTCCCGAAAGACGGTTGCGTTTCGGCGTACGTTCTTCTTCCGGGCGGCGCTGTCGGTGCCGGGGTTTCTGATTGCACTGCATCCCGCGCCCGGACGCGCACAGACGGCCGTTCCGGAACGGGAAAGGCCTTCCCGACCGGAATCGGCGCTTCGCCGCTCCGTGCCCGAGGTGCCGTCCGTGATCTTTCTGCAAATCCCCGTCGAGACGTCGGACGTGGAAGCCGGTGCGACGGACGATTCGTTCTCCCGCAAAGGCCCCTTCCCCGGCGCCCGGATCGTGCAATGGGGGCCCGGCGCGGCGGATAAGGTTGCGACGTTGACGGAAGGGTTCGCGGCTGTGGGGCGATTCGATCTATCCTTCGACGGGCGAAAGATTCTTTTCGCCGGACGGCGCCGGGACGAATCATACTCCGCCATCCTGGAAATGGACATCGACCGACGAACCGCGCGGCGCGTCACGCGCGAACCCCATCGCTACCGCGAGGCCGTTTATCTCTCCCCGATCTACCGGTTCGACGAGGATCGCCCGCACAGGCTCATCGCCTTCACCGCGGATGCTGAACCGTTCGGCGTCCCCGTCCTGTTCACCTGCCGTCTCGACGGTTCCGACGTGCGGCCGATCACGCACACGCCCTCCGCCGTTCGCTCGCCGTATTTGTTGAGCGACGGGCGGATCGTGTTCAGCCTGATGGCGGGAGGGCCAGGCGGTGCATCCCCCTCGGCTGTAGAGGCGCTGTACACGGTGTTTGCCGACGGTGCGGACGTGTTTCCGTTCGCGGCGCCGCACGCGCCCCCCGCACGGCGAAGCATGACGACCGAGTTGCCCGACGGAACCGTCGTGTATGTGGAATCCCGCGACCCGGATCCGCTCGACGGCGGGCGACTGGTGACGGTGCGGCGGGTGCGAAGCCTTTCCACACGGCGCGTCGTGCCCGGAACGACCGAGGGGTTCTACCATTCGCCGAGCGGATTCGACGATCGAACGATCCTCGTTTCGTACCGGGCGTCCGGGGCGGAATCGTACGGAATCCACCTGCTCGACCTCGAAAGCGGGAGGCGTACGTTGCTGTTCGACGATCCGCGATACGATGATCTTTTCGCGAGGGTCCGCCGACCGCGAACGCCGCCTGCCGGTCGGTCCACGAACGTGCGCAGCGACGACCAGCCGGCGTATCTTTACTGCCTGGACGTGCGGATCACGCGTGACGGTGCGGATGCGGCGCATCCGCCGTCGCGTGCCCGGCGTGTTCGCATTCTGACGGCGGTACCGACCCTCGCGGTGTCGAAGAAGAACACTGCTGAACAGCAGGAGAGAACGGGTTTCGCAAGCGCGCCCGATCCGAACGACCACGGGGCACGAGGCGTCGCACTGGCGGAAGCTCCGATCTATGAAGACGGTTCGTTCTATCTTCAGGTTCCGGCGGCCGTACCGCTGCGCGTCGAGACGATCGGCGAGAACGGCGAGGTGCTCCAGCGGATGCGAAGCTGGTTCTGGGTGATGCCGGGGGAATCGCGCGGATGCATCGGATGCCATGAAGATCGGGAGCGCACGCCGCCCGATCGGCACGTGCTGGCGCTGCGGAACCCGCCGTTCGTCGTGCCGCCGCTTTCGTCCGTCGTGCGGCGACCTGCGAAATGAGGGAAGGGGTCATGCGGGAAACAGGCCCAAGCGAGACGCTATTACAAGCCCCGCTCGACGCCGATCTTCGCCCGTTTCAGAGGAAGGCGAAGGGGACCGGCGTCCCGCGGAACTCCGCCCGCGAAGAATCGCGCAGGCTCAAGCCTGCGGCTCGG
>CAZNQN010000091.1:0-4157 GCA_964574925.1 uncultured Phycisphaeraceae bacterium
GATCCGTCCTGTCTGCACTTCAACGGGATCTCGACGGTGGAACCGTACACCACGGTCCTGGCGAAGGAAGTGGACATGGCCGGCGGGCACCTGTTCTGGGCCGTGGGCGTCGGCTTCGACCCGATGACGGGCGATCCGCTCCCCGGCACGAACGGGAACACCTCGTTCGGAACGCTGAGCTTCACCAAGCTTCCGGGTTGCGGCGATTGCGACATCTGCGCCGGTCCGGGCATCAACCCCGGTGACACGCTGCTGTCGGACGACACCGGCCAGGCGGTCGGCGTGGACCTGAGCAATCCGTGCGCGACGGCGCTCGCCAACGACGAGGTCGTGCTGGTGGTTCCGGACGACATGAAGGTCAACACGGACTGCGGTTCGCCGACGGCGATCGTGGACGTGGGCACGGCGCACGCGGCCGCGAGCTGCGGCTCGGTGAACCTGGTGTGCGACAACCCGGTGGGTCCGGTTGAGCTGACGCCGGGCGTGCATCAGTTCTGCTGCACGGCGACCAGCGTGGATTGCGGCACCGAGGTGTCGGATTGCTGGACGGTGACGGTCAACGATCAGCAGACGCTGGATCTTGTGGTGCAGCTGTCGCCGCCGATCGTGGCGGACGATCTGAACCGCTGCATCACGTTCGAGCTGATCTCCGACTGCGTCACCGGCAGCCCGAACAACCTGACCTTCTCGGCGGACCTGAACTTCGGTGGGGATGACGACTTTACCGGTCACTTCACCGATGCGCTCAAGACGCCGGTGTCCGGTCAGTGGGTCTGCATCACCGCGCGGGATCAGCAGCACACGCTGCGTGCGGCTGCCCCGATCGATTGCGGTCCGGACGGTGCATGGCACGCCGTCTTCAAGGGTGACCCGTTCTTCGGCGGCAACTGGCTGACGGGCGGGAACCTCGACGGCTGGAAGAAGGACAACCCGAACGCCAGTCACGATGTGATCGACATCCTCGACTTCGGACAGCTCGTCTGGATGTGGGGGACCATGGTGGATCCGAACACGGCCTGCAACATGGGCATGCCGATGGACGGTCCGCACGGTGACATCGACGGCGACGGGATGGTCAACATGGGCGACTTCAACTTCGTCGCCAACAACTTCCTGTCGATGAGCAAGGACGCGTGCTGTCCGTCCGGTGTGGCGGGTCAGCCGGTCGCCCGGACCGAGGTCTCGGTGCGTGAGCTGCGCGAGATGGGTCTGGGTGAGCTGGCGGTGGCCGACCTCAACGGCGACGGGCTCGTCAACATGGACGACATCCAGGCGTTCATGAACGGCGAGCGTCCGGCGACGAAGAAGCCCGGCCTCCGCAACCCGAAGGGCTCGCTGCGTTCGTCGCGGTAACCTTCGATCGGACGAGGCGCTGATCGCAGCGCCTCGACGGTCGGCGGAAAGGGAGACCTTTCCGTAACCGGGTACGTTCGAGGCGGCGTAGAACACGACGTTCTACGCCGCCTTTCTTTTGCGCGTTGGGGGCGGATGCCTGCGGAGATTCCGGAAGGATTCGTCCGGCGGCCACCAAAGCGCCGGAGCAAGGGACGGGCGTTATCCCTCGATCGAGATGCCCGCCGACGACTCGGCGTTGGGATCGCCGTGTCCGCCCCCCCCGGTCTGCCGGCGGGCCTCGCTGACTTTGTCCACCAGGATCTGCCAGGTCTCCCGCTCGATCCGCAGCACGCGGAGGGCGTCGTCGATGGCCTGGATGTCCCGCTGGACGCAGGCGTCGACGAGTTTGTTGTAGAGGAACAGGTAGATGGAGGCGACCCGTTTGCAGAGTTCTTCGTTGACGTCGTAATTGAGTCCGGCCTTCATCTCCAGGATGATGTGCTGGGCGCGGGTGAGCTTCTCATAGGCCGTCTCGTAGTCCTTCCGTTCCAGGGCGTCGCGGGCCTGGAGGGCGAAGCGGATGCAGCCGTCGTAGAGCATCAACTGGAGCTGCTCGGGGGTGGCCTGCATCACGGCGTCGCGCAGGTACGGATTGTCCGATCCTTGCGTCATGGGCATGGTCCGAGGGCGCGTAGGGGCGCTTCACCACCGTATGTGGCGGGAGTGCCGGGACATCGCGCGGGCTGAAGCCCGCGGCTCGGAAAATGAAGATAAACGGCGCTCACGGCGCCGTTCTTATCGACCGTTCGGAGCGGGGAATCCACTTGTCGGGGGCCGATCGAGTCACGGGGGACGTTTCTGTTCGCTCCGACGGGGATCGAGCCGGCAGGGAGGGGATCAGCCGCCCTGACCGCCGGAAAGCTGGGCCAACGTGTTGAGGGCGTTCTGCTGGGCCTGAAGGCCTGCAAGGGCCGATTCCAGGGCCACGAACTGGGCTTCCAGGCGGGACCGCTTGGCCTCGATCAGCACGTTCATGGCGTCGATCCGTTCGTTGAGAAGCTTCTGCTGGTCGGCGAGCTGGCTGTCCTTGCGGGCGAGCAGCCCGTCGAAGTTGCGCGTCATCTCATCAAGGGTGTCCTGGAGCACGGCGGAAAAGCCCGTGTCCTCCCGCGTGAACAGCTCCTGTACCGCGTCCGGCGATGCCTGGTAGGCCTCGCGGAACTTCTCCTCGTCGAACTGCAGGCGGTTCCCTTCCCGCAACCGGAGTCCGACGTCGAACAGGTGGGCGACGGCCGGGTCGCCGCTGTCCAGGGCACGGGAGGCGAGTCGGACCAGGCGGGTGCGGATCAGGTTGACCGTGGGATCGCCGAACAGCGGTCCGCGCTCGAACGTTTCACTGTTGAATCGGGTGCTCTGGTCGATCGTATCCAGGGCTTCGTTGTAGGCGTCCACGAAGGTCTGGATGCCTTCCACGATGCCGTCGAGGTCTTGCGTGACGGAGATGGTGACGGGCTCGTCGCCGGCGTTTTGCAGGTCGAGCGTCACGCCGGGGATCACGTCTTCGACGGTATTGTTGGACGAGGTGACCAGTCGTGGGGGGGTGTCCGTGGTGCCGCCGATGGTGAGGACGGCGTCCTGCGCTTTGGTCAGTGTGGTCAGTCCGAGGTCGAGGCCGGGAGTCTCCACAGCCAGTTCGCCCCGTCGCCCGCTGCGCTGCGAGGTGAGCGTAAGACTGAACGGGGTCAGACCTTGGCCGCCCTGGATGACGGAGGCGCTGACGGGGGCGGCGGAGTCGTTGATCTTGCGGGCGATTTCGTCGAGCGTGTCGCTGGCGCCGATCTCGATGCGCGTCTCGAATGAGCCGTCGATGACGGTTTCGCCCTCGCGGGCGGTGCCGGCGATCCGCAGGTCCTGCGCGGTCCGTCCGCCGTCGCGGTCCTCGATGCTCAGCGTGCCGCTTCCGCCGGAGGTGTCCTCGATGAGGATTCCGTCGCCGGTGTCGTTGATGCGGGCGGTGAGGGTATCCGGCGTGCGGCGGTTGATGGTGTCGATCACGTCGCCGAGCGTTTCGATCCGCGCCGTGCTCAGATCGATCACGTGGACGTTGCCCGCCGAGTCGGTGATCTGGAAGGTGCCGAGCGCCACGCCGCGTCCATCGTTGAGGTCCTCGATCCGCGTCTGGCGGGAGAGGTACTGCATCTGAAGGTTCCCGCCGCGGACGGTGTTGTCCGTCGGGTCGGTGTGGATGCCCGCCAGGCCGAGGTCGGCGGCCGCGCTGCCGCTTACGTCCTCGACGACGATCGCCCCCAGTCCGCCGGAATCGTCGCGGAGCACCAGCCCCGTTCCCGCCTCGTTGATCGAAGCCCGCAGGGCGGTGGTGCCGTCCTGATTGATGAGGTCGATGACGTCCTGGAGCGTCTGGGCGGAGGTCAGGTCGATGGTGGACGTCGTCCCGCTGCGGTCGGTGAGACGGATGACGCCCAGGCCGATCCCCGACCCGCCGCGGAGCGAACGCAGCAGGACCGTGTTGAGTCCCGCCAGGAGATTGCGCGTCCGGAAGGTGGTGACGTTCTGGGCGCCTGTCAGGCCCAGGTCGTCGATCGCGGTTGAGGCCTGTCCGGAGGTATCCGTGCCGGCCGTGACGGTCACGGTGTTGCCCAGCCCCAGCGCGCGGATGACCAGACCGTTGCCGTCGGGAGAGATGGAGGCTTCCACCAGCCCGGTGTTGTCGGGGGCGAAGTTGATGGCGCGGATGACGTCGCCGACCGTCTCGATGCCGTAGACGTTCCGTCCGGCCAGGACGTCGCCTTCGCCGGCCAGTC
>CAZNQN010000091.1:4167-8314 GCA_964574925.1 uncultured Phycisphaeraceae bacterium
GACGTGGCTCGCCCGCTCGAAGTCGGGAACGCGCAGTCCGAGGTCGGCCGCCGCGAATCCGCTGACATCCTCGATCTTGAGCAGGGGCGGGTTGTCCGGGTCGATGGTGGGGGCGTTGGAGGTGTCCGACACCTGAAGGAAGGACTCTCCGCTGCTGGTCACGACGGTGGCGCGGACACTGAGGCCGGCGTTGTTGATCGCATCCAGGACATCCTGGACGGTTCGGGCGCCGGTCAGGTCCACCTCTCCGGTGTTGCCGTCCTTGGTGGTGATGCGGATGACGCCGAGGCGGACGCCTCCGCCGTGGTTCAGCGCCCGCAGGTCCGTCTGCGTCTGAAGGGCGAGGTTGCCGGAGAGCGAGACGGAAAACCGCCCCAGATCGGTGGTGAAGACGAGATCGGACCCGTTGCGGAGCCGCCCGACGCCGTTGCCGTCATTGAGCATCGAGAGGGGGGTGGTGTCGGCCAGCCGCACGAGATCGGTCCCGTCGAGGCGGGATCCGGAAACGGTTCCCGCGATGCCCAGGTCCTGGGCCGTAAAACCGCCGCCGACGTCACCGACGATCAACGGGCCGCTCCCGCCGCTGAGATCCTCGATCACGATGCGGTCGCCGGTGCCGTGGCCGTCGTCCACTCCGGTGGCGAAGGCTCGCACGCGGATGCCGGTCGCCTGGTTGATGGCGTCGAGGACGTCCTGGACCGTCAAGGCGGTGGTGAGGTCGATGTGGGCCTCGGCGCCGGAGCGGTCGGTGATGGAGATGACGCCGCGGCGGACACCGGCTCCGCCGCGCAACGAGTCGAGATCGGTCCCGCGGCGGACGAGACTGCCCGCGGCGTCGATGACGATCGTTCCGGTGCCCACGGGGGTGCGGTCGCGATCGGCAAACCCGCGGGAGATCAGGGCATGGCTGGCGACCAGGGAGCGGACGCGGAAGGTGTAGTTTCCGGGGACGGCCGTCTCGCCGGCGACCGCCTGCAAGATGTTGTCGTTGCTGCTGGCGGCGTTGAACTGGCGGAAGAAGGAGGGGCGGGCGAAGGTCAAGGCGGCGTTCTTGATGGCCAGCAGCTTGGCGGAAAGCTCGACGAAGGCCGTCCGCTGGGTGTCCAGTTCGCTGACCCGCGACTGGAGATCCTGCACGGGACGCTGCTCGACAGCGATCAGCCGGTCGATCAAGTCGGCGAAGTTGATCCCGGAGATCAATCCGACACCGGTGCTGATGCCACTCATGCCCGTCGTCTCCGTGTTGCCCCGTCCGTGCAGACCCGGTTCCTCGTCCGGGACGCTGTGCAGTTTATCGGCCGGTTTCGGCGCGAGGCTCAAGCCGGGACGGCGCGGAGAGGGGGCGTTTCGTGCGGGTTTCGGACGCGGGCGGGGGCGACCGTTCTACGAAACCGCTATCCCAGCAGCGAGAGCACGAAGTTGGGAATCGCGTTGGCGATCTGGAGGGTGGACTGGGTGCTTTGCACGAGGATCTGCGCCCGGGTCAGGGCGGAGACCTCGGCGGCCATGTCCGCGTCCCGGATCACCGATTCGGAGGCGGTGACGTTTTCCAGGGCGACCTTCTGACTGTTGATGTTGGTCTCGATCTGGTTCTTCTGCACGTTGCCGAGCCGGCCGCGGTAGAAGGAGACCTGGGAGATGGCCTCGGCGACGATCTGCTGGGCTTTTAGGAAATTCTTGCTGGTCAGGTGGTTGCCAGCGCCGGAACGGAGGGTGTAGAGCCGCCCGATCACCGGGTTGCCCAGGGCGGTGGTGGAGATCGTGTTGAGACCGACGTTGATCTGGCCGTTGGGCGTCACCTCCGGCGTGAGCTGGAACAGGGCGCCGCCGCCGGTGATGGTGAAGGTGGCCGACGAGACCGTCTGGGCGAAGGTCCGCGTGAGGACGAACTGGGCGTCCAGTCCCCCGGAGCGGACGTTGACCTCCAGCCCGCGGACGGAGGCCTGCTGTCCGTCCACGAGCACGCTGGCGTCGGTCCCCCGCTTGAGGATGGTCGTGTTGTTGTTGTCGTTGCGGATGAAGTTGCCGCCGATCGCCTCCACGGAGACGAAGGCGTCGGAGCCGACGGTGGTGCTGGAGAGGATCAGGGCGCTGGCGGCCGTTCCCACGCTGACCGACGAGACGGTCGCCGATACGCCGGTGGCGTTGATCAGGTTGTTGATGGCGTCCCGGATCTGCGCCAGGTTGGTGCCGGACGCGAAGGTGACGAGTTCGCTGCCGGCCGTTCCCCGCAACTGGATCGTCGTCGCCGAGGTGGTGGAGATGCCGGTGGTATTCAGGCCGATGAACGAAACCTGCGCCACCTGCGCGGACTGGGTGACCTCGACCTTCACCTGCCTCGTTTTCCCTTCGGGAATGCGGGCGGAGAAGATCTGGATGGACGGCAGGGCGGTGGGGGGTGTTCCGGACAGGACGTAGGCCTGACTGCCGTCGAGCAGTTTCTTGCCCGCAAACGTGGTGGTATTCGAAATCCGGTCGATGCTGTCGAGGATGGAATCGATCTGGAGCTGGTTGGCGGCGATCTCCTCGTCGGACAGACCGGCTTCGTTCGAGGCCTGGACGATCAGCGCCTGCAAATCCAGCAGCAGAGAGGATGCCTCGGAGAGCGCGCCTTCCGCGACGGACATGACGTTGGCAGCCCGACTGGAGTTGTCGATGGCCTGGCGGATGCCGCGGATCTCGAGGCGGAGCCGTTCGGAGGCGATCAGACCCGCCGGATCGTCCGCCCCCCGGTTGATGCGCAGCCCGGTGGCCAGACGTTCCAGGCGCTTGTTGAGGTCGAGCTGGTTTCGTTGCAGGCGGTGGATGGCCTGCAAGGCCGGTATGTTGCTGTTGATCCGACTCATCGCGTCATCCTTGACGGTGCGGAAGCGTGACGGCTCGTCACGGCGTTCCGGTGCACCACCCTGTGCGATTCGGTCGATCGGTCATTTCGCGCCGATCGCCTGGAGGTCGCGGTTCCGCAGGCGTTTTGCGGGTCTTCCTTTTCGACCTCCGCTTTTTTCTCGTTTCCCCTCCGGAGGAACGGCCCGCCGTGTCCCGAACGGGCGGGTCGTCCGGCCGGGTTCGCACGGCTACGCGTTTTTCGGACCTCGTGATCCTGATCTTGAATAGAGGAACAGGCAGGGTGGAAGGGGGACGGGATCGTGCAAACGGCCGTTTCCGTCTTGCCCCCGCCGCGGCGGAGAGACCGGTGTTTCCGGCGGAAACGAGCTGTCCGACACGAAGGTCCGCGCTGTTACCGGACCTTCTCGCGTGGAGAGAAGGGGCGGGTTGCGGGGTTCCCCTCAGGTCGTCGCCTGGAGGCGGAAGGCGGCGTCGGACTTATCCGGACCTTGGACCGGCTTATCCGAGCAGCGAGAGCACGTTCTGCGGCGCCGCATTCGCGAGCTGGAGGACCGACGTGGAGGCCCGGACCAGGATCTGGGCGCGGGTGAGGTTGGAGGTCTCGGCCGCGAAGTCCGCGTCCCGGATGGCGCTTTCCGCCGCGGAGACGTTCTCCAGGGCCACCTTCAACGAATTGACGGTGCTGTTGAGCGTATCCTTCTGGAAGGCACCGAGTCGTCCACGAAGGCTGGCGATCTGGTTGATGGCGGAGCGCACGATCCGCTGGGCGGTGGAGAAGTTCCGGCTGGTCAACTGGTTGGCCTGCCCGGATCCCAGCGTCGACAGCGTCTGCGAGGTCGAGAGTCCGAGTTTGGCGGTGGAGACTTCACGGATGCCGAGGCTCTCCAGTCCGGAGAGTCCAAGCTGGGGCGAGATGGAGAAGTTGGCGCCGCCGCCGGTGATTTCGAAGCTGGTCTGGGTGGCGCTGGTCGTACCGCCGCCGAAATCGGAGGAGAGGGTCAGGTCGAGCGACAGGTCGCCGGCTTTCACCGACGCCTTGAGCCCCTTGACGATCGCGTTGTTGCCGTTGATGAGGAACGTCCCATCGGTGCCGGTCGCCTTGGTCTTGTTGACGCCGATGGCATCGCCGACGGCGGTGCCGGCGTTTTCCAGCACTTCCACCGACACGAAGGCGTCGCTGCCGTAGTTGGTGCTGGAGAAACTGATGGTGGGGGTGCCGGTTCCGGTGGAACCCTTAAAGGCCGATGCCTGCACGCCGGTCAGCGACGACCGGTCGTTGATGGCGGTGACGATGTCGGCG
>CAZNQN010000092.1:0-5314 GCA_964574925.1 uncultured Phycisphaeraceae bacterium
GGCCGGTATCGACCCCGACAACGAACCGGCGGTGGCCGGTGTGCTGGCCGATCTCTCCCTCACCCTGGAACCGGCCGGCGACGACGGTTCCTACTTCCAGACGTTCAACATGACGCTGCGGCGGAAGCTCGAACCCGACACCTTTTTGGCCTTCGAAGGGGCAAGCGTTCCCGCCTCGCTCGAACTGAAGAAGGACTTCATCCCCTTCACCTTCTCCTCCGATGACGCCTTTTCCGGCGAGCTGATCTTCTGCGGCTACGGCATCGCGGCGCCCGGTCGGCAGCACGACGACTTCGTGCACATCGACGTCCGCGGCAAGGTGGCCCTGATGCTTCGCGGAGAGCCGCCCGACTGGGCGGACGAAAACGGGTTTTCCACCCCGCACGCCATGTTCCGCAACAAGGTCTACAACGCCAAGGACCGTCACGCCGCCGCGGTCATCCTCGTCAATGCCGAACCGCGGGAAGGCGAAGAAGACCGCCTCGTTCCCTTCGATGAGAACAGCGGCGAGGCGTACGGCCTGCCCGCGTTCCACCTGCGGCGGGCGGTGGCCGACGCCCTTCTTCAGGGGGCGGGATTGCCCTCGCTCTCCGAGCTTCAAAAGCAGATGGACGGGGGGACATACGTGAGCCGGGCGGTCCCGGGGGTGACGGTCAAAGGGCGGGCCGTCTTCCGCAAGGAGACCGCGCCGGTCCGCAATGTGATCGGGATGCTCCGCGGCAAGGGGCCGCTCGCCGACGAGGTCGTGGTCGTCGGGGCACATTACGATCACCTCGGTCTGCGCCGGCCGATGCATCGCCGCTTCAAAAAAGGCAAGATCGTCCGGGAAGCGCTCGAACCGCAGATCCACAACGGCGCCGACGACAACGCCTCCGGAACGAGCGGGCTGATCGAGGTGGCCCGTGCCCTGGCCGCCCGCCGCCCGCTGAAACGCTCCGTGCTGTTCATCGCCTTCACGGCCGAGGAGAGCGGCCTGCACGGCAGCACCTATTATGTGAACCACCCGGTCGTCCCGCTGTCCGACACCGTGGCCATGATCAACATGGACATGATCGGGCGGATGAAACCGGGCACGAACCGAGTGCAGATCTTCGGCATGGGGACGGGGGATACGTTCCAATCGATCGTGGAGAAAGCCGCCCGCGGCGTGGCGCTGGACGTCGCTCCCGGCGTGGACGCGGGCGGGCGCAGCGATCACGCCGCCTTCGTGCGGAAGAACATCCCGTCGCTGCACTTCTTCACGGGGCAGCACCCGGACTACCACCAGCCGACCGACGACGCCGACCGGATCAACGCGGTGGACGGGGCGCGCGTCGTTCGCCTCGTGTCGCGGGTGACGGAGGCACTCGCCTCCGACACGCGGGCGCCTCGTTTCCAGCAGGAAAAGGCCGCCCAGGCTCCCGCCTCGCCCAGCGGAACGCCCGTCTACCGGGTGGTGATGGGTCTTTCGCCGGGCTACGGGGATGACGGGAAAGCGGGGATGCGGGTGGAGGCGGTCAGTCCCGAAGGACCGGCGGACCTGGCAGGGATGAAGGCCGGCGACCGCATCATCCGGATCGAGGACAAGACGGTGAACAACATCTACGACTACATGGCTGCCACCCGCAACAACAATCCCGGGGACACGGTCACGGTGGTGGTGATCCGCGACGGGAAGGAAGTGTCGCTGAAGGTCACCCTGGCGGCGGCGCGCTAGGCGCCCGATCGTTCCGATGCCGCGAACGCAGACAGCGGGACAACAGGTCAGCGTGGACTTCCGCGTCCGATACGCGGAGTGCGACGCGATGGGGTATCTGCACCACGCCCGCTACTGGGAATACTTCGAATCCGCCCGCATGGAGCTGCTGCGGCAAAACGGCATCCGTTATCGGGATCTGGAGTCGGCGGGCGTCTTTTTCGCCGTCTACCGGGCAGCTTGCAAATACCTCGCCCCCGCCCGCTACGAGGACGTGCTCACGGTCACCGTGCGGGTGGAGCGGATCACCCGCACGCGGGTGGACCACAGCTACCTGGTCACGCGGGGATCCGACCGCATCTGCGAGGCGGAAACAACGCTGGCCTGCGTGGGGCGGGACGGACGCCCGCGGACGATGCCCGATTCCCTCTGGTGCCGGGTCCAGTCCTGATCGTCCCGGTTCCGGAACGGAAATTGCAGCAGAACCCAGAATAGAGAAACTGGCGAGGCGGGAGAACGAAATCAAGCGCCCGGCTTCGAACGGCCGAAGGGAAAGGGGGCGGCCTCGCAGTTTTGACGTCGACGTCGGCTCCGAGCCGATTCTTCCCGCCCGACTGCTGATTGCACAGGAGTGGAACCGTGACGGTCCTAGGTCATTGCCCCAGTCGAATCGGACTTTCCACGCACGGCATCGTCGATTCCGGCGACGTCTACTGGAACCTCTCTCCCGAGGAGCTGCACGAACTCGCCCTTCGCCACGGCGAGGGTCGCCAGGCCAAGAACGGCGCGCTGGTCTGTCGGACGGGCAAGCACACCGGCCGCAGTCCCAAGGACAAGTTCATCGTCGAGGAAGCCTCCACACGTGAACACATCTGGTGGGGACCGGTGAACCGCCCCATCAGCGAAGCGTGCTTCGAAAAGCTCCACCGCCGCATCGTGGAACATTACCGAGGACGGACGCTCTATGTCCGCGACATGTTCGCCGGCGCCGACCCTTCCGCGCGGATCTCCATCCGGGTGGTGACGGAGACGGCATGGCACCAGCTCTTCGCCGCCCAGTTGTTCATCCGCCCCGAGCCGGGAAGCACGGGCGATCAGGAGCCGGGGTTCACGATCCTCAACGCCCCCTCCTGCCAGGCCGATCCGACCACGGACGGGACGCGAAGCGGCACCTTCATCGTGATCCACTTCGCCAGGCGGCTGGTGCTGATCGGGGGGACGGCCTATGCCGGCGAGATCAAGAAAAGCGTCTTTACCATCATGAACTACCTGCTGCCGATGCAGGGCGTTTTGAGCATGCATTGCAGCGCCAACATCGGGGAACGGGACGACGTGGCGCTGTTCTTCGGTCTCAGCGGCACGGGCAAGACAACGCTGTCGGCTGATCCCGCCCGCCGCCTCATCGGTGACGACGAGCACGGCTGGAGCGACCGCGGCGTGTTCAACATCGAGGGCGGTTGCTATGCCAAGTGCATTCAACTTTCCGAAGAGAGGGAACCGCAGATCTTCCACGCCATCCGCAAGGGAGCCGTGCTGGAGAACGTCGTGATCGACGACGCCACGGGCGAGGTGGACTACGACGACGCCTCGATCACGGAGAACACCCGCGCCGCGTATCCGCTGGAGCACATCGAGAACGTCGTGCTTCCCAGCCTGGGCGGACACCCGAAAAACGTCGTCTTCCTGACCTGTGATGCCTTCGGCGTGCTGCCGCCGATTGCCCGTCTTACCCGCGACCAGGCGATGTACCATTTTCTCTCCGGGTACACGGCCAAGGTGGCGGGGACCGAGGCGGGCATCACCGAGCCGGAGGCGACCTTCAGCACCTGCTTCGGGGCTCCGTTCCTCCCGCTGCCGCCGCAGAAGTATGCCACCATGCTCGGCGAGCGTCTCGACCGGCACGGCGCGTCGTGCTGGCTGGTCAATACCGGATGGAGCGGCGGCGGATACGGCGTCGGCTCGCGGATGAAGCTCGCCTACACACGGGCCATGGTCCGCGCCGCCCTGGCGGGACAACTCGACGATGTCCCGTGTCGGGCCGATCCGGTCTTCGGGCTCAACGTCCCGCAATCCTGCCCGGACGTTCCGTCCGAGGTGCTCGACCCGCGCGGCACCTGGTCCGATCCGAACGCCTACGACGCACAGGCGAAGAAACTCGCCGGTCTGTTCGTGGACAACTTCCGCCGCATGGACGGCGTCGATCCCTCGCTCGCTCAGGCCGGGCCCCGCTTGTCCTAGACACGACCCGGTATAGCGCCCGGCGTCTTTACGGAGGGACAACCGGTCCCGGTTCCTCTCCCTCCGCCGCCGTCCTGCGGGTACCATGCCCCCGTCATGATGAAATACGCCGTGATCCTTCCCGATGGAGCGGCCGACGAACCGCTGGCGGAACTGGACGACCGCACGCCGCTGGAAGCGGCCCACACCCCGCACATGGACCGGATCGCCGCGCACGGCCGACAGGGGCGCGTGGTCACCGTGCCCGACGGATTCCGGCCGGGGTCCGATGTCGCCACCCTCTCTCTGTTCGGGTACGACCCGCGATCGTGCTACACGGGGCGAGCGCCTCTGGAGGCGGCCGCCCGCGGACTGCACGTCGCCCCCGGCGAGATCATCTTCCGCTGCAACTTCGTGACCATCACGGAGGGGACGATGGTGGATTTCACCGCCGGGCACATCTCCACCAAGGAAGCCTCCCAACTGATCGCCGCCCTGAACGAATCGCTCGGTTCGCTGGGATGCACCTTTCACGCAGGCGTCTCGTATCGCAATCTGATGGTGGCCTCGGCGAAAGACGACCTCGACCCGGTGTGCACGCCGCCGCACGACATCCCGGATGAACCGGTCGCCGCTCATCTTCCCAAAGGGAAGGGCGCCCGCCGGGTGCGGGAAATCATGGAGCGCGCCCGCGAGGTGCTGGCGACCCACGAGGTCAACGAGGTCCGGCGGGACCTGGGCGAGAACCCCGCCACCGACATCTGGCTCTGGGGACAGGGACGTCCCGCGATCCTGCAACCGTTCCGAGAGAGGTACGGGGTGTCGGCCGCCGCCGTGGCGGCCGTGGACCTCATCCGCGGGCTGGCCCGCTCCGTCCGCGTCCGGCTCATCGACGTGAAGGGCGCGACGGGATACCTGGACACCGACTATGCCGCCAAGGGGCGAGCGGCCGCAGAGGCCCTGGACGACTTCGACCTCGTTTTCGTCCATATCGAGGCGCCCGATGAGGCCGGTCATCAGGGTGATGCCGCCGCCAAGCTCGAGGCCATCGAACGCATCGATGAGCACGTGGTCGGCCCGCTGCTGGAACGGTTGCGCGATTTCGAGCGGTGGCGGATCCTGGTGGCGCCGGATCATCCGACGCCTGTGGTCCGGCGGGTGCACACGTCCGATCCGCCGCCCTTTTGCCTGGCGGGCACGGCCGTTCCGGCCGGCATGGGCCAACCGTTCAGCGAACGGTACGCCGCCAGGAGCGATCTCCAGATCGACCCCGGCTGCGAGCTGATGGAATACTTCCTTCAGGCGTGAGGCGATCCGTCTCCCGCAATCGTCGACCGGCCCGTCGCCGGTCGGATGCAGGACGAGTGCCGTTCCGCCGCGGGGGCTGAAGCCGGAGAACGAAAAACGTCCTACGGTCCGTAT
>CAZNQN010000092.1:5324-8289 GCA_964574925.1 uncultured Phycisphaeraceae bacterium
CCGGCAGACGACATCGGGCAGATCGGTGGTATCACGGCAGAGCAATTCCAGAAAGGTGAAATCCTCCGCCGCGCCCGATCCGGGAAGCGGAAGAAACACATCGAGCACCAGACCATCGAAGAGCACGGACATGAGTTCCCCCACCGGATCCGGCACGAAACGCGGATCCGATACGGGCACGAAGCTCGGCGAATCGCTCCGAACCGACGTCGGGACCTCGTCCGACGACGCCGACGACGCGCCGGAGCCGAGCGCCGAAGCCGGCATCGAAGCTTCGCCGGTCTCGACCGCGGTCGACGAACCGTCCGTTTCCGCAGGCGGGAGGGAAGACACGGGAGCGAGCGCGCATCCGATTCCCAGGCTCACCGGCCAGATCGCCAGCCACCCTTGAACCCACCGGTTCATGACTTTTTCCCCTCGATCCACCCGCAGACACCAGTATACGCCCATGGACGGCTTCGACCCAAACCGCAAAGCCGGTCAAGCTCCGCCTGCACCGACCGACCACAATACAACCGTCATGAAAGCGAGCGCGGAACACGCATGTTCCAGGGAGAAGAGTGAAAACCCTATCCGGGAATCTCGCTCGCCATCGACAAAAACGTGCAGATCGACCTCGAATGGTCGGTCTTATCGGGTTATCGTGTTGGTTCCGGGAGTCGGCGTCGGCTCCCGCACGTACAACCTTGGCGTCTGTTACGGGAGGATGAGCCATGAGGACGAATCGGAAGACGGTATGGGGACTGTGCACGCTGGTCACGTTGGTGATCGGCGGGGCGGTCCATTCCCAGGACCCCGGCAAGCAGGACCGGGACAAGATGATGGGCCAGTGGATGGCGGCGGCCAAGCCCGGCCCCTTCCACCAGCATCTCAAGCCCCTGATCGGAAGCTGGGACTGCACGGTCAAGATGTGGATGTCCCCCGGCATGGACCCGATGGTGCAAAAGGGGCGGATCGAGCGCCGCTGGATCCTCGAACGCCGTTTCATCATGGAAGAGTACGAAGGCAGCAGTGAGATGCCCTTCGCCGGACTCGGCCTGGTCGGCTACAACAACTTCACCAAGCAGTACGAGGCCGTCTGGATGGACACCATGAGCACCGGCATGTACAGCGAAACCGGCACGTGCGACGCAACGGGCAGGAAGTTCACCTTCACCGGCGAGAACTTCGACCCCATCAGCCGCAAGATGAAAAAGACGAAGTCCACGATCGAGATCGTCAGCCCCGACAAGCACATCGTGCGGATGTACGATCGGACGCCGGACGGCAAGGAGTTCGTCAGCTTCGAAATGATCGCCACCCGTTACTGAACGGCGCTGCGACCGCCGCCCTCCCCCTCGATCACGGAGCGGCGAAGGTCTCATTGAAGGCCTTCAGCGATTCGGGCGTGATATCGATCCGCCAGTTCGGCTCCCCTTCGCGCCGCTTGTCGAAGTTGAACCAGACCACGGCGCGGACCTGGGGGTGGTTCCGCAGGGCGGCGAAGGCATCGCGGATCCATTGCGCCCGCTGACCGCCTTCGCCCGGCGCGCATCCGAACTCGGAGATCATCACCGGTTTGCCCGGGTATTTGCGGGCGAACGCGCGGAGCACGTCGCCGAAGATGTCCTCGAACGACTGCCACTTGTGCCACCGGTCGTGATCGTCGCCGAAGTTGTATCCGTCCACGGCGACCCAATCCACGTAAGCGTCGCCGGGATAATAGGCGTGCATGTCGTTGGCGGGCACGTCGGGCACGCTGACGACGTTCGGCGCCCAGACCCACTCGACGTTGTCCGCGCCTGCGCGCCGGAACAGGTCGTGCACCCGCCGCCAGGCCCGCACGAACGTCTTCGCATCTCCCGCCCAGGTGAACCAGTTTCCGTTGAACTCGAACCCGAAGCGCAGCAGCACCCGACGGCCGTCGTCCCGTGCCGATGTCGCCCACCGGCGAAAGAAATCGTCGAACTGTCCAGTGGCGATGTCCGGCAGGTACGAACCTTTGCGTCCGCCGTGCCAGCTCCACAGCTCCAGCGAGACGATGGGCACGGCGCCGTTCTTGCGGATCGCCCGCACGGCGTGCGTGGGAAAGGGACGCCCCAGATCACGATAGAACATCACATACTTCGGTTTCGTGGCGAACTTTCGCAGCGTCCGGGCGAGGCGGTGCTCGTAATCCCGCGACCAGTAAATCTGGTACAAACCCCAGTCGGGTTTGCGCGTCGGCTCCATCTGGGCCCGCAACGCGCTCCACAGGACGATCAGGGCGAGCACCGTCCCGGCGATGAGGAAAGCCGGCGCCCCGCGTGCCGAACGGCGGTGCTGTGCCCCGCGTAGGCGAACTCCGCCGGATCGTCCGAGGTTCCGGGCCGGTCGATCCGGCCGGGGATGCAGATGAAAACCCGATAGTTCGCGCGGGCTGAAGCCCGCGGCTCGGGATACAACACCCAGGGATGATCGAATCGACGAGGAGCGTTTCAATGGCCACCCGCCGGCGTCGGGGCCGGTCCTTGCTGGTCCGTAGATTTTTCGGAAGGCGTCGCGTCGCGGGAGGCGGACGGGGTCTGGAACTCCCGCATCAGCGCCCGCAACGGCTCGCTCTGCGGCCGCTGTGCCAGCGAGGCCTGAAGGAATCGCACCACCCGCTCCGGCGACATGCCGTGTTGCAGCGCAAGGCGGAGGTGCTCGACGGCCGACGCGTCCCGGCCCTGGTAGACGTCCAGATCGGCGGCCACGAAGTGCGCCTGGGGATCGGCCGGGTTCAGCGCCAGCGACCGGCGGATCCATTCATCCATGTGTGAAACCAGTCCCTCCGGCGACCTCGGCAACATGCCCCCTTCGTCGCGTCGCTGAAGGATGGACTCACACAACCGGCGATAGCGCACGCCCAGTTCGCGTTGCACGTCTTCTTCCGTGACGCCGGCCGGCGCCGTCTCCCGAAGGAGCTCAAGCGCGGCCGCCTCGTCGCCGGCGGCCAGGTCATACT
>CAZNQN010000093.1:0-239 GCA_964574925.1 uncultured Phycisphaeraceae bacterium
CCGCTGACGTGGCGGTTGAGGTTCTCGCAGCCGCCGGCCGCGTCGATCACCTCCCGCACCGCTTCGGGAAGGTTCCCCGTGTGGTACTGCCGGATCAGATCGTCCCAGTCCATGTCGTTCTGGGCGAGGAACTGTTGGAGGAGGCGGTGGGCCTCGGTCTCCGGCCCGTGGATCTGCTCGGCCGCGAAGCTCAACCCCTCCCGCACGAACAGAAACGCCTCCTCCGGATAGTGGCGGAG
>CAZNQN010000093.1:249-804 GCA_964574925.1 uncultured Phycisphaeraceae bacterium
GTCCTGAAGCGACTTGGTGGATTCGCCTACCATGCCGATCGGGGGATTCTGTTTCCCAAGTGTTTCACGACGTCGCTCATCCGTCTGGACGGCACGTCTCCCACAGAGCCGCAATGTCCTGCTTGTGCCTGTCTGCGTATAACGGATCGGCGGACGTGCCTGCACGCGGTCGGGTACGGCAACGGTCCGTTTCCGGTTCGAAGACGTACTCTACCGTTGACCGAATATGCCTTGCCGGCGTGCATTCGCATCACCGTTTGTAGCAACCGCGGATCGTCAACACGTACGCGCCTGCGCATCTGGGTTCAGGTCGGATCCTTCGGTTCCGATCCCCCGCCGTTTCCGTTCGACGGTCCG
This sequence comes from uncultured Phycisphaeraceae bacterium, assembly GCA_964574925.1. Taxonomy (GTDB): domain Bacteria; phylum Planctomycetota; class Phycisphaerae; order UBA1845; family UBA1845; genus CAZNQN01. Next base: position 607 of record CAZNQN010000093.1, read on the forward strand.
CCGCGGCGGCGGCGTCGGCGCCGACGGCGACGGCGCCGTGCGGGGGAGCCTTCCTGTCCCGTCTCCTTGGACGCTTTGTCGTGCGGCTGGGACGTCGGGGGTGGTGCCGGTTGCGGGGCGCGCGAGCGTTTCGCCTCGGCGGCCTCGTCCGTCCGTTTGCGCTGGGAGCGGGCGGCGTTTTTCGCACCTTTTTCCGCC
>CAZNQN010000093.1:814-3172 GCA_964574925.1 uncultured Phycisphaeraceae bacterium
TTGGCGGAAGGGGGCGGTACGTCCACGGCCGTGATGTCCTCCTGCACCACCGTGATAAGCCGTTCGTCGTCGAGCTTGATCTGCACGAGCTGGGTGAGGATCTGGCGGTTGACGACGACGCCCTCGCCGTGTTCCGTGCGGATGCGCACGCCGACCCGCGGCAGGCGGCGGTTGAGTTCCTCGTAGGAGGTGTGCTCGTAGCGGAGGCAGCACTTGAGCCGACCGCAACGACCCGAAACCTGCGACGGGTCGAGGGTGGCCTTTTGCAACTTGGCCATCCTCATGCTGATCGGCTTGAGCGTCTTGAGGAAGACCTTGCAGCACACCTCGCGTCCGCAGGTTTCGTAGTCGGCCAGCAACCGGGCCTCGTCCCGCGCCCCGATCTGCCGCATTTCGATGCGGGTTCGGTATTCCGACGCCAGCTCGCGGACCATGGCGCGGAAGTCGACCCGTTCGGCGGCGGTGAAGAAGAAGATGATCCGCTCGCCGCCGAGTGGGCACTCGCACTCGACGACCTTCATGGGCAGCTTGAGCCGGTCCGCGACCCGCTGGGCGAAGTCGCGCTTGGCGCGGCAACCGGCCTGGATGTGGGCGAACTCCGCCAGGTCGGCGGCGGTGGCTTCCCGCAGGATCCGACCCGCCTCGAACAGGTACGTATCCTCGCCGCTGCTCTTGATCCATTCCTTGATCTGATCGCGCGACACCGAGCGGTCGCACCCGTTGCAGGTCAGGGAGACCTGTTCGCCCAGTTCGATGCCCCGCTTGGTCTGGATGACCACCTTCGCACCGCAGGTGAACTTCATCTCCGGCGGGTGGGTGAACTCGCCGATGTAGCGCATGTAGCCGAAGCGGACGGCCGTGGTCGGATAGATTTTTTCCAGCCCGTTGCCGCAGCGGGTCAGTCCCTCGACGGCGTGTCCCGATCCGCAGCGGCTGCACCCTTCGATGGACCTTTCCGTCGGCGGGAACTCGAACACGTCGAGGTGGATCGATTTCTCTACCACGGTTGCGATTCTCCAGGCGCCAGAAAGGGCCGATTCCTGTCGGCAGAAGGGGGACGCGGATCGTTTTCGCAGGCCCATCCTCCCACCGCGGATCCCGCCGCGTCCATGCGCTGCGCGTCGAACGAACGTGTCCGGACACGGGGAACGATCGCGACGCCGCCGATCGTCCGCCCCTGACCTTCCCCGTTCAGCGGGCAAACCTCCGGGAAGCGCACTCCTTCACCGGTCTGCGTGCGGACGCCTGTCTTGGCGTTGCACGCGGACCGGCACGGACAGGCGGTGGGGCTTCCGTGGCGGCGGTTGCGGCCCAGGGGATCACCCGCCTGCGTCCGGTTACGGCTCAGGCCGGCGCCACCACCTTGTCGAGCGCCGATTTGATATCCTGCTTGCTTTTGAGGCCCACGAAGCGCTCGACGATCTCCCCGTTCTGGAAGATGATCACCGTCGGGATGGCGCTGATGGAATAGCGCACCGAGACGTCCCGACTGGCGTCGGTGTTGAGTTTGCCCACTTTCACCTTGCCGGCGTATTCGGTGGCCAGCTCGTCGATCACCGGCGACAGCGCCTTGCACGGGCCGCACCACTCCGCCCAGAAGTCGACCAGCACCGGTTTGTCCGATTGCAACACCTCCTCGTCGAAGTTCTGATCGGTGAATTCCAGGGTATTCGGACCAGCCATGGGTTCTCCTTCGCCTTGCTTGATCCCGCTTGGATGTACCGGAAAAACGAGGGCCACGATTCTAAGATCGTCCCCTTGCCCGGTCAAATCCGCGGCGTCGATTGGTTCTCGCTTTCTGAGGCGGAGGCGTTTTTTCTGGTGGAGACGGGGGAGTTACGCTGGCGTGGGCGGTGACGAGGAGGATGGCGGCTGCCGCTGGGATTCTGCGGCTTCTGCCGCCAGTCGTTCCAGCGTCCGCAGGGACTCCACCGCGTCCAGACCGTTGCGCTTGACGCGCGCCTGGATGCGGGCGGCTTCCTCCGAGACGGCCGGGAAACCGTGAATCCCGCTCGATCCGATCAGTTGGTGGAGGATTTCGCGGACGCGATCGCGCCGCCCCGCCTTCCAGGCTTCTCGCAGGGCGTCCACGCGGGCGGGCAGGGAAAGGGCGAACTCCCGCCGGATGGAGGCCAGCCGACCGCGGGCATCGGGCGAGATGCGATCCTCGATGGAGGATCGGCCCTGCGCCCCCGACGGTGCATCACGGAGGTAATCGCCGATCCGGCTGACCAGCTCGGAGAGTTCGATGGGTTTCCGCCAGAGGCCGTCGAAGCCGGCCTCGCGGATCCGATCTTCGTCGTCGGCCGTCGTCGAGGCGGTCAGCGCGATGATCGGCACCAGGCACCCCTGTTTCCG
>CAZNQN010000093.1:3182-8278 GCA_964574925.1 uncultured Phycisphaeraceae bacterium
GGAACAAGGCCCTTCGGGGGGGGGAGTCGCCGAATGCGTCGGCTCACTTCGCAACCGTCCATTTCGGGCAGTTCGCAGGCCATCAGGATCAGATCGAAGGATTCGCGTAGGGCGTGGCGGACGGCCTCTTCACCGTCAGCCGCCGGAACCACCTCGACCCCCATCGAGGTCAGTGCTTCCTCGATGAGCCGGCGGGTGTCGTCGAAATCGTCCGCGAGCAACACCCGCCCCTGATAACGAGCGGAGGGCAGACCGAGCGAGGTGGGCAGTTTCGGCTCCAGGCACACGTCTTCCGGCCGGACCCATTCCGCATGGTCGAGCGGGCCGGTGCGGACACGGAGCGTGAAGGTGCTCCCCGCCCCCGGTTTGCTGTCCACCGTGATGTCGCCGCCGAGCTGCCCGGCGATCCAGCGGGTGAGGGGCAACCCCAGCCCGACCCCGCCGCTCAGGGCAGGTGGCGTCGAGGTCCGCTCGGCGTCCCCCTTGACGAAGGCCTGGAAGATCCGCTCTCGATCGCGGGGGTCGATGCCCGGTCCGCTGTCGCGGACGACGATCCGCAGGCGGGGTTCTTCGGCGTCGCGGTCCACGCGGATTCGCAGTTGAACGATTCCCTCGCGGGTGAACTTCAGCGCGTTGGCGAGCAGATTGATGACCGCCTGCTTGAGGCGGGTCGGGTCGGTGCGGATCCATGCCGGAACGGGGGTTTCATATCGAACGGAAAGCTCGACGGACGGGCGACGGTGCAGGGGACTCACGACGCTGAGCACGTCACCGACCAGTTCCGGCAGCGAGCATGACCGGATGACGATGTCCAGCCGTCCGGACTCAGCCTGGGAAAGGTCGAGCAGGTCGTCGATGAGGTTCAGCAGATGGCGTCCGTTGGTGAGAATGGGATCGGCATACCGTTCCCGTTGCACGGGATCGGCGTTGGCCGCAAACAGTTCCGCGGCCGCCAGCATCGCGGTCAGTGGCGTCCGGATCTCGTGGCTGACGTTGGCGAGGAAGGCCGTTTTGGCGCGGTTGGCGGCTTCGGCCGCCTCCTTGGCTCGTTTGAGATCCTCTTCCGCGCGGACACGATCGGTGATGTCCCGGGCGACGCCGATGATGCCGGCTACCTCGCCGTCCTCGAAATAGGGCCGCTCGTTGACTTCGAGGATCACCTCATGCCCCTGCTTGTGGCGGATGGCCACCCGATACGGCGGGGATTCCCGCCCCGTGCGCAGGGTCTCCTCCGTGTATTCGCGCACCTTTTCATTGAGGGGGTTGTCCGTCAGATAGGTGGTGTAGTGCGTTTTCCATTCCTCGACCGTATACCCCGTAAGCGACTCGACGGCCGGAGAGAGGTACGTGAACACGCCGTGGCGGTCGTGTCGGTAGAGGAAGTCGCGGGTGTGACGGAGGAGCGTCGTCTGTTCTTCGGCGAGGCGGGCGAGGACTTCGCCGGAGGAACGGAGTTCCTCGGTTTTCGCACGGAGGGCGTCTTCCGCGCGTTTCCGCTCGGCCACCTCACGCCGGAGGCGTTCGTTGGCGGCGGTCAGTTCCGCCGTTCGTTCGCGGACGCGTTGTTCGAGCTGATCATGGGCCTCCTGAAGGGCCTGCGCCGCCCGCTTTCGCTCGGTGATGTCGCGGGCGTACGCGCAGAAGTAGATCTCGTTTTCATATTCCAGCACGCTCGCTTGGATTTCGACGGGGAACTCGGACCCATCCTTGCGGCGGTGGATGGATTCGCGCTGGAGTCGCTGCTGCTGGAGGACGATCTGCCAGGTGGCCGGCCAACGCTCCCGCGGAAAGTTCGGATCGATGTCGTACACCCCCAGCGACAGCAACTCGGAAGCCGTGTACCCGAGCTGCTGGCAGGCGGCCCGGTTGACGTAGACGAAGCGACCGTCGGGCCGAATCCAGTAGACCGCTTCCGCGGCATTGTCCACTGCGAACTGCGTCATGCGCAGCGAGGCTTCCGTCTCCTTACGGAGGGTCAGATCCTGAATGGTAGTGACGCGGACGGGACGCCCTTCGTAGGACATCGTCTTGCCGAACACCTCGACGGCGATTCGGCTTCCGTCCCGGCGGATCAGCTCGTGTTCGTACGGTTTGTCGTCCTCTTTTTGGATCTGCTGGAGGATCAGCTCGCGCGAGTCTTCCTTCAGCAGCTTTTCCACCGACAGACCGATCAGTTCGTTCAGTGGATACCCGCTCAGTTCAACCATGGCCGGGTTCGCGTCGATCACCAGGCCGCTTTCGTGGACGAGGATCCCTTCGCGGGTCGCTTCGGCGAGGTGACGATAGCGCTGCTCGTTTTCACGCAGAGCCTGTTCGTTGTGACGGATGCTGCGGAAGACCGGGATCAACCAGACGACGCCGGCCAGCATCAAAATGGAAACGATCAGCGTGAAAAGAGCGTCCACGAGCATGGGCGGTGACACAACGCCGCGGACGATCTGGTACAGCAGCAGGCCGCGCTCGATGGCCAGAAACGCAAAGGCGGCGGACAGCAGTCCCCACGCGAGCCGGCGCTTCGTCAGGCGGATCGGCCACAAGGCCGCTGCGGCGGTGGCCAGTTGCAGAAGCGTCGATATCGCCAGGATCAGTGTGGCCGTCATGACCGGATCGTGCCTTCCTTACCCCGCCGGATCGGTCGACGTTCGGCCCCGTTCCGCTCGGCGATCGAGCGACCGCAAGCCGCCGTGGTGTGGACGACGCCGACGGGCGACCGCGCTGCGCGATTGGAAGCGCGGCCTTCCTCTCCGAAACGACCGTCGGAACGCCATTCCATTGTATCCCGCCGCGCTTCGGTTCACAACACACGATGGCGGACAAAGGCGTGCGGAAACGAATCCGTTTCCGGTGTCGGGCGTTTGACGTTGGGGGGCGGGATCTCTACGATGAAACCGCGCCTCGCACGTGGCTGACGGCGGGCGACGGCGCGAGCACGACCGGCGGCGACGGGACCTTCTTCGGAAGCGGGGATTCGATCATGATGATATCGGACCGGATGAACGAGCGGCTCAACGACCAGATCGCCCTGGAGTTTTCGGCGGCGCATTCCTACCTGGCGATGTCCTGTTGCCTGGAGCGGATGGGGCTGACGTTTCTGGCCCGACGCTTCCGCGCCCAGCACCGGGAGGAATTGGAACACGCCTACAAGATCATCGACTACCTCCAACAGGTCGGGGGGAGTGTGAAGCTGCGGGCCGTCGAAGTTCCGCGGGACGACTATGCGAACCTGGAAGCGGTCGTCCAGGCGGCCCTTGACAGCGAACAAAACGTCACGCGGTGCATCTTCGACCTGGTCCGGTTGGCGGAAGAGGAGCACGATCCGGCCACGCGCAGCTTCCTCAACTGGTTCGTGGACGAACAGGTCGAGGAGGTGGCGTCGATGACCGATCTGCTCAACCTCGTGCGGCTGGCGGGCGACAACGTGTTGCAGGTGGAAAGCCGCGTCCGGCACGAGATGACGGAGGCGTCCTGACACGCGCAGGCTGGACCGGATGCGGATCCGGCTTCCGCGCGGCGGATCGGGCGTTGCCCACAACCGGTAGCGAGCGTATCGCTTCGCACGGTCAGAAAGGTGAGCCCGGCCATGCGCTCCGTTGCTGCTTGAAGGGTGCTCGCGCCGCCGCAGCCGGGATGCAAAGAATAGGGACCGACGCCGTGGATGATGCAGAACGAAGACGATTGCACAACGTGGATCGGGCGGACGTGACGCCGGAATCGGTCTATCGCGCCCGCCGGACCTTTCTCAAACGCGCATTGGCGACCGTCTTCGGTGTGACGGGGCTGGGACGCATCACGATGGGCGCCCGGCAAGAAGGCAAAGGCGAGGCAGCGGCGGGGCCGGACGAGCAGATGGACGCCCTGCGCCGATCGCTTCGCCCGCCGCCCGGAAGTGCCTTTACGAAGTGCCCGCACAATTCGCGCTACGTCGTGATGGGCAGGATGACGGACGAGCTGGTGGCTGCCCGTTTCAACAACTTCTATGAGTTCAGCCTCGACAAAAAGGCCTGCTGGCGGCTTGCCCAGCGGTTGACGGTCCGGCCGTGGACGGTCGAAGTCACCGGGCTGGTGGCCAAACCGAAAACGTTCGACATCGACGACCTGATCCGCAAGATGCCCTGCGAGGAGCGTGTGTATCGCTTCCGCTGCGTGGAGCGTTGGGCGATGATCGTGCCGTGGTCGGGGTTCCCCTTCAAGGCGCTGATGGATCGGGTGGAACCGTTGTCGGCGGCGAAGTACGTGCGCTTCGTTTCGTTCCTCCGCCCCCAGGAAGCGCCCGAACAGCAACCGCCCACGTCGTGGAACTGGCCCTATTACGAAGGGCTTCGCATCGACGAGGCGGCCAATGAGCTGACGTTTCTGGCCACGGGACTCTACGGGCACGATCTGCCCCGCCAGCACGGCGCGCCGTTGCGGATGGTGGTGCCCTGGAAGTACGGCTACAAAGGGGCCAAGTCGATCGTGCGCATCGAGTTCGTCAAGGACCGCCCGCGGACGTTCTGGAGCGACGCGGCGCCGCACGAATACGGGTTCTTTTCCAACGTGGACCCCGCCCGCCCGCACCCCCGCTGGTCGCAGGAATACGAGACCCTGATCGGGATCGACGAACGGCGCAAAACGGAAGTCTACAACGGGTACGCGCCCCTGGTGGCCCATCTCTATACGGGAAAGGAGTTCTGACGTGACGCCTTCCGGAATCGTGGATCTGCGCAGCGACACGGTGACGCGGCCGACGGAAGCGATGCGGCGCGCGATGGCCGAGGCCGACGTCGGCGATGACGTCTTCGGCGACGACCCGACCGTCAACCGGTTGCAGGAAAAGGTGGCGGAGCTGCTGGGGAAAGAAGCGGCCGTTTACGTCCCCTCCGGCTCGATGGCGAACCAGACCGCCATCCGCGCGCAGACCCAACCGGGGGACGAGATCATCTGCCATGCCGACAGTCACATCTACCACTATGAGGCCGGGGCGCCGGCGGGACTGTCCGGGTGTTCGCTGCGATTGCTGGCGGGGGAGCGGGGACGGTTCACGCCCGACGACGTTCGAGCGGCCCTGCGACCGACCGACTCGCATTTCCCTCAGTCGCGGTTGATCGTCATCGAGA